>SCVT01000192.1 GCA_004296815.1 Reyranella sp.
CCAGCGGCCTCAAGATTCTGACGGACCTGGTCGGGCCGTCGCACGCGAAGGAGATCTTCTTCACGGCGCGGCACTTCTCCGCCCAGGAAGCGTTCGGCATGGGCCTGATGACCCGCGTCGTGCCCGATGCCGAGCTCGACTCCTATGTCGACAACTACTGCAAGATGATCAGCGAGAACGCGCCGCTCACCATTCATGCGGCCAAGCGCACGATCGAGGAGTTGACCCGGCTCGATGGCAAGCCCGACTTCGCCCGTCTCAGCGGGCTGGTGAAGGAGTGCTTCGACTCCGAGGACTACAAGGAAGGCCGAACCGCGTTCATGGAAAAGCGCCGGCCTGTATTCAAGGGACGCTGAAGGAGGCGACCATGGCGGCACTGACGCAAGAGCAGAAGGATGCGTTCTGGCGCGACGGCTATCTCATGGTCGAGGAGGCCGTGACGCCCAAGCAGCTCGCGGCCCTGAGGGGAGAGATCGCCGACTGGGTCGAGCAGAGCCGCGCCCACACCGCGCCGTTCGGGCCGCCGACGGTAGACGGCAGGGCCCGCTTCGACATGGGCGCCGAGCACAGTGCGGCGAAGCCCGCGCTGCGGCGGATCAACAACCCGTCGGACATCTCGGATGCCTATCGCGAGGTCATGGCGGACGCCCGCATGGTCGACATGGTGGCCGACCTGATCGGGCCCGACGTCAAGTTCCACCACTGCAAGATCAATCTGAAGCTCTCGGGCGCCAAGACCGAGGTGAACTACCACCAGGACTTCGCCTACACGCCGCACACCAACGACGACATCGTGACGGCGCTGCTGTTCCTCGACGACATCGACGAGAGCAACGGCTGCCTGACCGTCGTGCCGGGCTCGCATAAAGGTCCGGTGCTGTCGCTGTTCGAGGGCGAGAAGTTCACCGGCATGGTCGCGGCCGACGAGGAGAAAAAGGCCCTGGCTCAATCGCTGCCCTGCATCGGCAAGGCAGGCGCGGTCTGTCTCATGCACACCCGGCTGCTGCACGGTTCGTCTGCCAACGGCGCCGACAAGTCACGCGGCCTCTATATCTGCGTCTACACCGCGGCGGATGCGGTGCCGATCGCCCGCAACCCGATGCCGAGCCTCAACGAGGGCCGCATCGTGCGCGGCAAGGAGGCGCGTCACGCCCGCCTCAAAGAGGGGCTGATCGAGCTGCCCAAGCAGCCCAAGTCGGCCTCGTTCTTCACGGTGCAGGGGCAGGCCTCGAAACAGGCGGCCGAGTGACCGATCCGTTCCCGGCCGTCGCTGAAGCGACGGCCACGGGCGAGACGGCAGACCTCTTCGCGGACATACGGGCCACCGTCGGCGTGCGTGTGGTCAATCTCGTCTGGCGCCATCTCGCGACCATCGACGGCGCGCTGCCGTGGGCCTGGGCGGCCGTGAAGCCGCTCTATCTGCACGGCATGGCCGACACCGCAGCGGTTCGCTTTCGTGAAAGCATGGCGTTGCCGCGGCTGGCTTCGCTGGTGGGAGAGCAACCGTCGAGCGTCGATGCCGTGCTGGCGAGCTACGACCATTCCAACACGATCAATCTCTTCGCCCTGGGCGCGCTCGTCGCCCATTTGCGCGGCGAGGCGGTGAGCGCGGGCGCCCCGGAGCAGGGGCCGCGGCTTGCGGCGCCCGACGTGGCCCTGCCCAAGCTTGCCACTCAGGAGGACGTGTCACCTGAAACCTGGGCCTGCGTGCTGCGGCTCAACAGGTTCGGCGACCGGCCGCAGCCGCTGATCCTCGCCAGCATGTACCGGCACCTGGCCCATGCGCCGGGCTTCCTTGCGAAGATCGAGACGGCGCTTGCACCGGTCGAGGCGGATGGTTCGCTTCGACGCACGATCGACGGCAACCTGGCCGACGCCAAGCGCAGGGCCGCCGTGCTCGCCCGTGCGATATCAGCGGAATCGCCGCCGTCTGGTGAGCGGATCGAGCAAGGCGTTTCCGCGTTCGTCGATCACGCCATCGGCAAGATGGTCACGATCTGCCGGGCGATCCGCACGGCACGCGGCAGCGTCTAGCTATTCGGCGGCCTTGCGGCCGCCTTGCCGCGCAGCCAGCCACTCCTGCATCGCGTCCTCCATGGTCATGAAGACCGCGCCGCCCTCGATCAGGCGCTGGATCAGCCGCTCCAGCATCATCATGCGATGGCCGCGACCGATCACGTGCGGGTGGAAGGTGTAGGTCAGGATGCCGAGGTCTGTGACCTTGGTCATGTAGGTGAAGTCGTCGACGAAGTTCTCAAGCACACCGCCGGCATTCATCAGGCCCTGTTGAACCGATCCGTTGGGCTGCCGCATGTATTCGAAGTGGGGATAGTCGTCGAGCGACCAGCTGATCGGCATCTCAACGAGGCTGGTCTCGCGCCCGCGCACGAAGGGCTTCAGCAGCTCGGCGACGTCGCCCTGGCGGGCGAAGTAGCAGTCGTAGTCGTGACCCATCATCGAGCTGTCGTAGCGAATGCCATGCTTCAGCAGCAGCTCGATGGAATGGGGCGAGAGATCCCAGGCGGGCGAGCGGTAGCCGCGCGCGATGCGCCCGCTGATGCGCTTGATCGACTCGTTACCACGGACGATCTCCTCCTCTTCCTCCTCACGCGAGAGGCTGACCGGCAGCCGATGGGTCCAGCCATGGTGGGCGAGCTCGTGGCCCGCCTCGACATAGGGCGTCACGGCCTCAGGCGTGCTGTCGATCGTGTGGCCGGGCGTGAAGAACGTGCCCTTGATGCCGTAGCGGTCGAGCAGGGCCACGAGCCGGGGGATCACGACGGTATCGTACTCGCCGCGCGAGATCGCCGTCGGCGAGGTCTGGCCGCGGGCGATGAAGCCCGAGAGATGGTCGTGGTCGAAGGTCAGGCAGACGATATGGCGCGGCATGCGGCGGCTCCGGATTCGCCGCCGAGCTTAGGCCGGTTTGTCGCCCGCGCCCATGCCCGGATGCTATCCTCACCGAGACATGCGCCCGATCCTGCTTCTGATGATCCTGTCCGCAATCCACGTGGCGCCGGCGTGGGCGCAGACCTACCTCGCGCAGCAATGCGTGGCCTTCGGAGAGGCGCAGTACCGCAAGCTCGACGGGTCGATCGACCGCATCGCCGCCCTGGAGTTCCCGCCGCCGACGCTGGAGAAGATGGACGCGCGCGCGGGCTCGCAGGCGGTCGCGGCGGCGCTGAGCTTTCGCGGGCGGCTGACCTACCGCAACCGGCAGCCGCTGGAGACGCAGTTCGTCTGTCTGCTCGACGGAACGGACAAGCCGCTCTTCTTCTACGCCTTGCCGGTGCCGACGACGCGTCCGGCACCGACGCCGTTCGGACGAGGCCCGAACGCGGCGGCGCCACCGCCGTCGGTCACGGCGTTGACACCGCAGGCCGCCCAGCGACCGCCCGAGCCGCCGCGCCAGCCGCTGCCCGCCAACGCACTGCGGCTGCGCGGTCTTGTGCGGGACCTGGGCGGCAAGCTGCAGTTCTCGCCGTGCGACGGCGCTCCTTTGCCGCTCGAGGATCGCTCGCCCGGCCAGGAACTCAGCAGGGCGCTCCGGGAGCTGACGGGAGGCCAGGAAGGCCGACCGATGTTCGTCGAGTTCTTCGGCGGACGGGATGCCGGGCCGGGGGCGGGCATCTCCGTCCTCGAAGTGAGGCGCGCCGCCGTCGAGACGGCGGGCTGCCGCGAGAGGTTCGACCAGCGCGAGTGGATCGGGAGCGGCAACGAGCCATCCTGGCGCCTCG
>SCVT01000193.1 GCA_004296815.1 Reyranella sp.
TCGGGCAGACGAAAGAGATGTCCATGATCGAGAACCAGCCGGGAGCGAAGCCCTCGTCGGTCACGCGCTCCTCCAGCCAATCGAGGCAGCGCCCGACGCGCGTGCGCTGGCGCGCCAGGTAGTCGGAATTTTCGGGCGTCAGGCCGTCGGGCTGCATCAGGCGAAGGTTGGCGATGCTGCCGGCGAGGCTCGCGATGGTGGCGAGGGTCGTCATGTCGTCCCAGCGGCGCTCGGGCCGCGCCATCCAGGGTGAGAGCGGCGGCGTTGCCGCCATGTCGCCGCCGGCCTTCGCGTCGGGATAAGTGTGCAGCAGGTAGTCGACGATGAGATCGGATTCCCAGATCCGCCGCGCGCCGTCCTCAAGCAGGGGCACCGAGAGCGTCGGGCCGATCGTGCCGTCGACGGGCCGCAGGCCGTTGAGGACGTCGCTCTCGAAGGCGAGTCCCTTCTCGAGCAGCACCACGCGGACCTTGCGGGCGAACGGCGAGCCTTCGCTCATGTAGAGTTTCATCGCGAGCCTCCGGGCATGAAAAAATGCTAGATGCCGGTTGGTCTTGAATCCAGGGAGTTCGAAGGATGGCAACAGGTTCCGCCGTTCCCGTGCCGGCCTCGCACCTCGACGCCGCGCGCGACGCCGAGCTGGCGACCCGGACGGCCAACGACGCGATGGCGAAGCGCCTGCCGTTCGCCGACACCGCCGACTTCGAGGCCGCGAAGAAGGGGCTGATCGCGCCGGTGCCGGGCGGCGCGGTGACGACCGGCGGCGGCACGGTGCTGTGGAACCTGGGCGAATACGCCTTCATCGACGGCGAGCTCGCGCCGTCGACGGTGAACCCCAGCCTGTGGCGCATGGCGCGCCTCAACCTCGCCAACGGGCTGTTCAAGGTCACCGACCGGCTCTACCAGCTCCGTGGCTTCGACATCGCCAACATGACGGTGATCGAGGGCGACACCGGGCTGATCCTCATCGATCCGCTGACCACGGCGGAGGTTGCGCGGGCTGCGCTCGAGCACTACCGCGCGCACCGGCCGAACAAGCCGGTGGTCGCCGTGATCTACACGCACAGCCACATCGACCACTATGGCGGCGTCCGCGGCGTGGTCGACGAGGCCGACGTGAAGGCGGGCAAGGTCAAGGTGATCGCGCCGACCGGCTTCATGGAGGCGATCTCGGGCGAGAACGTGCTGGCCGGCGCGCCGATGTCGCGGCGCGCGCAGTTCCAGTTCGGCACCATGCTGCCGCGCGGCGCGCGCGGCCAGGTCGATGCCGGCCTCGGCAAGAGCGTGGCGCGCGGCACGCCGGGCCTGATCGCGCCGACACTGTCGATCGAGAAGGCCGTCGAGGAGCACACGATCGACGGCATCCGCATCGTGTTCCAGCTCGCCCCAGAGACCGAGGCGCCGGCCGAGATGCACATGTTCTATCCGCAGCTCGGCGTGCTCAACATGGCGGAGAACGCCTGTCCGCTGCTGCACAACTTCATCCCGCTGCGCGGTGCGGTCGCGCGCGACCCGCGCATCTGGGCGAAGTACATCGGCGACGCCATCGCGATGTACGGACCGAAGACCGAGGTGCTGATCGGCCAGCATCATTGGCCGACCTGGGGCCGGGAGAAGATCGTCGATTATCTCGAAGCGCAGCGCGACCTCTACAAGCACATCCACGACCAGACGCTGCGCTACATGAACAAGGGTTGGCGTCCGGCGGAGATCGCCGAGGCGATCGACCTGCCTCAGGGCCTGGCCGAGCGCTGGAGCGTGCGCGGCTACTACGGGTCGGTGAGCCACAACGTGAAGGCGGTCTACCAGCGCTATCTCTCCTGGTACGACGGCAATCCCTGCAACCTGCATCCGCTGCCGCCCGCGCCCGCGGCGCGGAAATTCGTCGAGTACATGGGCGGCGCGGCCGCCGTGATCGCGCGCGCCAGGGCCGACTTCGCCAAGGGCGAGTTCCGCTGGGTCGCCCAGGTGATGAAGGAGGTCGTCTACGCCGAGCCGCAGAACAAGGAGGCGAGGGCGCTCTGCGCCGATGCGCTGGAGCAGATGGGCTACCAGGCCGAGTCGGCGACGTGGCGCAATGCCTTCCTCTATGGTGCGCAGGAACTCCGCCACGGCGTCTTCCAGTTGCCGGCACGCGCGGGCATGAGCGCCGACACGCTGGCTGGCCTGGCGACCGACGTGTTCTTCGATCTCATGGCGATCCGGCTCGATCCCGCGAAGGCTGCGGGGCAATCGACGGTGATCAACTGGCGGTTCACCGACCGCGGCGAGACGATGGTGCTGACGCTGAAGCACAGCACGCTCAGCCATCGCATGGGCGAGAGCGCGAGCGCCGCCGACGCGTCGGTCACGACGACCCGCGCGACCATGGATGCCATCGTCCTGCGAAAGACGACAATCCCTGACGCACTGGCGAGCGGCGCGCTGACGATCGATGGCGACGTGCCGCGTCTCGGCGCCTTGTTCGCCATGATGGAGCCGCCGGCGGCGTTGATGTTCGAGGTGCTGACGCCAGGCGAGGGCAGGTAGGCCGCAGCGCTTGACATTGCGCCGTCCCGCCCTTGTGATGCGCGCAACAAAACGCATCGAACACGCGTTTGGGAGGAACAAGAAATGTCCAAGCTGCTCGGGCGCCGCCTTGCCGGCGCCGCCATTGCCGCCACCGCGGCGCTGGGATTTGCCTTCTCGGCCGCCGCCCAGGAGAAGAAGCTCAAGATCGGCGTGATCTACGACCTGACCGGCCCGCTCGCGGGCGGCGGTTCGGAGCTGCAGTACACCGGTGCCAAGATCATGCTCGACAACTTCATCAAGCAGGGTGGAGTCGAGGGCTACAAGATCGAGGCGATCTATGCCGACGCGCAGAGCAAGCCCGACGTGGCGATCAACGAGTCGGTCCGCCTGATCGAGCAGGAGAAGGTCGACATCCTGCTCGGCTTCTTCTCGTCGGCGCAGTGCGTGCCGGTGGCCGCTCGCGTCGAGCAGCTCAAGAAGTTCATGTGGATCACGACCTGCATCTCCTCGGCGGTGCTGGAGAACAAGAACTACAAGTACATCTTCCGTCCCCAGGCGAGCGGCAACCAGTTCGGCCTGATGACGATGGACTTCATCGCCGGCAACTCGAAGGCCAAGTTCGGCAAGGAGCCGAAGGACCTGCGCGTGGCCATCATCCACGAGGACGGCGCCTACGGCGTCGACGTCGCGAAGGGCAACGAGGCCGGCGCCAAGAAGGCGGGCTTCAACGTCGTGCTGAAGGAAGGCTATGCCGCCACCGCGCCGGATCTCTCGGCGCTGGTGACCAAGCTGAAGCGCGCCCGCCCGGACGTGATCTTCCACACCGGCTACAACCCCGACATCACGCTGTTCGCCCGCCAGGCGCGCGAGCAGGGCCTGAAGTTCGGCGCGCTGGTCGGTCACGGCGCGGGCTACGGCGTCTACGAGAAGCTCAAGGAAGGCATGGGCAGCGACGTCAATTATGTCTTCAACACCGATCCGATCTCGATCTGGCTCGCCAAGCCCGAGGGCCTGAACCCGAAGCTGCCGCCGGTCATCAAGATGGTCGGCGAGGAGTTCGACAAGGTGAAGCCGGGCGTGGCGATCCGTTCCGCCCATGTCGGCATGGCGGCCAGCAACACCTACGTGCTGCTGACCGAGGTCGTGCCGCGCGCCATCAAGAAGTATGGCGGCATCGATCCCGAGGCGCTGCGCAAGGCCGCGCTCGAGGTCGACCTGCCGGAAGGCGGCACCATGCTGGGCTTCGGCGTGAAGTTCCCGGAGGGCGGCTCGATGGCCGGCCAGAACGAGCGTTCGTTCCCGGTGGTCATCCAGTACGTCGACGACAAGTCGTACGTGGTGTGGCCGAAGAGCCAGGCGCAGCGCGACCCCGTGCTGCCGCTGCCGAAGGGCACGACCTACTCCAACCAGTAGGCGTGCGCGTCGCGTAGCGGAGTACCGGCGATGCTGGTGGTGAATGGACTGGTGAAGCGCTTCGGCGGCTTCACCGCGGTCAACAACGTGTCCTTCAAGGTCGATCAGGGCGAGATTCTCGGCCTGATCGGCCCCAACGGCTCGGGCAAGAGCACGATCTTCAACATGCTCTCGGGCACGTTCCCGCCGACTGCGGGATCGATCCAGTTTGAGGGCCGGGAGCTCGCGGGCCTCGCGCCCCATCGCATCATCAACTCGGGCATCGGTCGGACCTTCCAGATCCCGCGGCCGTTCAAGCGCCTCAGCATCTTTGAGAATGCGGCGCTTGCCGGCTACTACGGCCAGGGCAGCCACAACCGCGCCAAGGCGGAGGAGGCGGCCGGGCGGGCGCTCGCGATGGTCGGCCTGCCGACCGACCGCAATGCGCTGGTCGATGGCCTCGGCGCGGCGGGCCTGAAGAAGCTCGAGCTCGCCAAGGCGCTCGCGACGGGACCGAAGCTGCTGCTCGCCGATGAGAGCCTGGGCGGCCTCGACGAGAGCGAAATGGATCAGGCGGCCGACATGCTGCGCAAGATCCGCGACGAGCTCGGCATCACCATCATCTGGGTCGAGCACATCATGGGCGTGCTGATGCGCGTGGTCGATCGCGTCATGGTGCTGGACCACGGCGAGAAGATCTCCGAGGGCCTGCCGAGCCAGGTGGCGGGCGATCCGCGCGTCATCGAGGTCTATCTCGGCACCGACGCCCACTCGACGCAGGCCGCCGCGGCCGAGCAGCGGCGCTGAGAGGGGACCGGCATGCTTGAACTGAAGTCGGTCGACGCGGGCTACGGCAGCTTCCACGCGCTGTTCGGCGTCAGCCTCGACGTCAAGGCGGGCGAGGCGGTGGGGGTCATCGGCCCCAACGGCGCGGGCAAGACGACGCTGATGCGCGTCATCTCGGGCCTCATCCGCCCGACCAAGGGCAGCATCGCCATGCAGGGCACCGACGTCCTCAAGACGCCGGCGCACAAGATCGTCGAATTGGGCATCGCGCACGTGCCGGAGAACCGGCGCCTGTTCCCGCGGCTGACCGTCGAGGACAATCTCAAGATGGGCGCCTTCATGCCGGCGGCGCGGGCCAAGTTCGCGCAACGGCTCGAGTTCGTGTTCGACCTGTTCCCGCGCATGAAGGAACGGCGCAACCAGATGGCCGGCACTATGTCGGGTGGCGAGCAGCAGATGTGCGCGATCGGCCGCGCGCTGATGAGCGATCCCAAGCTGCTGCTGCTCGACGAGCCGTCGGCCGGCCTCGCACCCGTCGTGGTGCAGCAGGTCTTCGAGCTGGTGAAGCGCATCCGCTCCGGCGGCCTCACCGTGCTGATCGTCGAGCAGAACGTCCAGCAGGTGCTGCAGGTCGTCGACCGCGCCTACCTGCTGGAGGCCGGCTCGATCCGCGCCTCGGGCAGCGCCGAGGCGATGCTCAAGGACGATTCCATCCGCCAGGCCTATCTCGGAGTCTAGAAGAGGGAACGATGCTGGAAATCTTCGACATCTACCTCCTCGAGGCGGTGATCAACGGGATCCTGCTGGGCGGCGTGCTGGCGCTGCTGGCGCTCGGCCTCAACCTGATCTTCGGCGTCATCGACGTGACGTGGATCTGTTACGCCGAGCTGGTCATGATCGGCATGTACGGCATGTACTACATGGTCCAGTACTTCGGCATGTCGTACTACGCGGCTGCGCCGATCGCGATCCTGCTGGTGGCCGCGCTGGGCGCGTTGCTGCACTTCCTGGTGATCGCGCCGCTGCTCGATGCCGCGCCGATCAACCAGCTTCTGGCGACCGGCGGCGTGCTGTTCGTGCTGCAGAGCTTCGCCACCGTCGCGTTCGGCATCGACTTCCGCAACCTCGGCATCCGCCTGCCGATCCTGGCGATGGGCGACATGCACTTCAGCTACTCGCGGCTGCTCGCCTTCGGCGCGGCGCTGGTCGGCATGATCGCGGTCTACATCTTCATGACGCGCACCTTCACGGGCACGGCGATCCGCGCCATCTCGCAGGACCGCCAGATCATGGCGCTGATGGGCGTCGATACGAAGAAGATCTACATCTACACGTCGGCGCTCGGCGGCGCGCTGGCCGGCCTCGCGGCCTGCCTGCTGGTGCTGCAGTACGACGTGCATCCATTCGTCGGTCTGTCGTTCGGCCCGATCACCTTCCTGATCTGTGTGCTGGGTGGCCTCGGCAACTTCGTCGGCGGCTTCGTGGCGGCCTTCCTGTTCGCCGAGATCATCTCGCTGGGCGGGCTCTTCTCCGACCTCGAATGGGGCTATGTGCTGGCCTTCGCCTTCTTCATCCTGATGATGTTCATCCGGCCCGCCGGGCTGCTGGCGAGGCGCTCGTGAACCAGCGCCACATCCTGATCGCCGTCATCGGCGCGGCGCTGGTTGCGCTGCCCTTCGTCTACCGCGACCCTTACCATCTGCACATCCTCGTCCTCATCCTGATCTGGTCGTTCGCCTATACCTCGTGGTCGGTGATGGGCCGCTTCGGCCTGGTGTCGCTGGGTCACGGCGGCTTCATGGGCGTCGGCGCCTACGTCACCGTGCTGCTGTGGAACCATCTCGGCATCTCGCCGTGGCTCGGCATCCCGATCGCGCTGGTCTGCGCCGGGGCGTTGGCGCTGGTCGTCGCCTATCCGTGTTTCCGTTTCCGCATCACCGGCCACTACTTCGCCCTGGTGACGCTCGCCCTCTCGGGCATCGTGCTGCAGGTCATCACCGCGACGCGCGACTATACCGGCGGCTCGCTGGGCTACACGCCCGAGCGGACCAAGGGCAGCCACATCCTCGCACTGCAGTTCGACGACAAGGTCGTGTGGTATCTGATCGCGCTCGGCGTCTGGGCGGCCGGCCTGCTGATCTGGCACTGGGTCGACCGCAGCATGAGCCGCTACGCCATGGAGGCGATCTCGGAGGACGAGGACGCCGCCGCCGCCGCCGGCGTCAACGTCACGTTCGAGAAGCTGCGTATCACGGTGATCAGCGCCCTGATGACCGCCCTGGCCGGTGCGCTCTACGGCCAGTACCAGATGTTCATCTCGCCCGACACGGTGAGCGGCATAGCAGTGTCGCTTCAGATGGTCTTCGCCGCGGTGGTGGGCGGCATCTACGTGGCCCTAGGGCCGACCGTCGGGGCCATCATCACCATCCTGTTGGCCGAAATATTGCGTATCGGCTTCGGTACCAAAGCGGTGGGCTGGGACAATCTGGTCTACGGCGTCCTGCTGATCCTGTTCATCATATTTCTTCCTAAGGGCATCCTTGGTAGCTTGCTTGCACGCTTGAAGTCACCTACCAAGCACTAAGGGATGGATGAGTTTGATTTCGTCGTCGTCGGGGCAGGCTCCTCAGGCGGTCCGATCGTCGACCGCTTGACGGCGGGCGGGCGCTACTCGGTGCTGCTTCTCGAAGCGGGGCCGGACGCCACCAATCGATGGCTCAATATTCCTCTCGGCTTCGCCAAGACGTTCCTCGACCCTTCCGTCAATTGGAAGTTCGCGACCGAACCGGAAGACCATCTCGGGGGCCGCCAGGTCTACTGGCCGCGCGGCAAGGTCGTCGGCGGCTCCAGTGCGATCAACGGCATGGTCTATATCCGGGGCCTGCCGTCGGACTACGATTCCTGGCGCCAGATGGGCAACGAGGGCTGGTCGTTCGACGACTGCCTGCCCTATTTCCGGCGCCTCGAGGGCCATGTCGACGGCGGCAACGAGCTTCGCGGCGGCGACGGCCCGGTCAAGATCACCCAGTCGGAATACCGTAACGAGCTCGGCGAGACGTTCCTCGCGGCTTGCACCGAGGTCGGCGTGGGCGAGATCACCGACTTCCACAGCCAGCCCGACGGCGCGGCCTACTATCACGCGACGATCTCCGACGGACGTCGCGTCTCGACCGAGCGGGCCTACATCCGTCAGGCGCGGGCCCGGGCGAACTGCAAGCTCGTGACCAACGCGCTGGCCGAGCGCGTAACCGTCGAGAACGGGCGCGCCACCGGCGTCGCCTATCGTGTCGGCAAGACCGTGCGGACGGCGAAGGCGCGGCGCGAGGTCATCCTCTGCGCCGGCGCGATCGGATCGCCGCAGCTCCTGCAACTTTCGGGCATCGGACCCGGTGCGCTGCTGCAGGGCCTCGGCATTCCGGTCGTGCGCGACATGCCGGGCGTGGGCGAGAACCTGCAGGACCATTACGGCCTCCGCTCGACCTACCGGACGTGGTGGCGGCTCACGGTCAACGACGACATCAACTTCGTGCACCGCCGGCTGAGTGCCGCCGTCGAATATGCGCTGCTGCGCACCGGTCCGCTGACCGCCTCGCCGGCCTTCGCCGGCGCCATGGTCCGCCTGATGCCGCACTCGCAGGAGCCGGACACGCAGATCCACTTCTTCCCCTGGTCGACGGACCGTATCGACAAGGGACCGCACAAGTTCTCGGGCTTCAGCATGCTGGCGAACCAGTCGCGTCCCGAAAGCCGCGGACATGTCCGCGCCGTCTCGCCTGACCCGGCGAAGGCGCCGGCGATCGTGGCCAACTATCTCTCGACCGAGACCGATCGGCGGGCGAGCATCGCGGCGGCCAGGTTCGTGCGGCTGCTGGCGCGCACCACCGCGCTGGGGCGCCTCATCACCGAGGAGGTCCTGCCGGGCGTCGAAGTGTGGAGCGACCAGGATTTCCTCGACTATTCGCGCAAGGAAGGCCAGTCGGCCTACCACCCGGTCGGCACCTGCCGCATGGGCAGCGATCCCGGTGCCGTCGTCGATCCCCGTCTCAAGGTCCACGGCATCCCCGGCCTGCGCGTGGTCGACGCCTCGATCATGCCGACCCTGATCTCGACCAACACCAATGCCGCCTGCATGATGATCGGCGAGAAGGCGGCCGACATGATCCTGGCCGACGCCCGGGCCTAGCCCTTCAAGAACCGGTGGAATTCAGTGCGGCGATGGCGAGCGGCTGCTCGCGGCCGCGCACGGCGAGCATCGGCAGCGGCTCGACCGTTAGCCCGGCCGGCAGTGGCGCGGCGGCGAGCAGGTCGGCGGACACGAGCACGTCGCGGCCCAGCTCCTTGGCCGCCTCGAGCAGCCGCGCGGCGACATTCAGCGTATCGCCGACATGGGCGATCTCGCGGCGCATGTCGCCGATTTCGCCGGTGACGATCTCGCCGCAATGGAGCGAGGCGCGGAACTCCGGCACGACTCCGAAGCGCGCGAGGTACTTGCCGGCGTTGGAGGCGATCAGGTCGCGGGCGACGAACGGGCAGGCGAGGCAATCGCCTCCGGTCAGCGCGTCGCCGGCCGGCCAGGTGAGAATCGCTTCGTCGCCGACATATTTGTGGATCTCGCCGTCGCATTCGAGGGCGGCCTCGGTGATGTCGCGGAAGAAGTCGTTCAGCAGCGCATGGAAACGAAGCGCGCCCAGCCGCTCGGCGAGCGTCGTCGATCCCTTCATGTCGATCAGCAGGAAGACGCGCTGCTCGGCATGCGGCTGCACGTAGCGACCGGTCAGCAGGCTCCTGAGCGTGCCGTAGCCCAGCAGGCGGCCCATTTCGATCACCAGGTTGGCCGACAGCGACATCGCCGTGGCGAAGATGAGCGAGATTCCGAAGGTCTCGTCGGCCAGCGATTCGTCGGGGAAGTCCATCAGGAAGGGGGCGAGGGTGAGGCCGCCCAGGATGACGACGGCGTAGAACAGCACCTTGAGGCCGAGATAGGCGAGCAGCGGGAGGCGCCGCAGCCGACGCAGCGGCTCGGGCCGGGAGCCCATGAGCTCGAACAGCAGGATCGGTGTGGCGATCAGCAGTGAATTGACGACGCCCGAGATCAGGGCTTGCGCTGTCGTCCTCTCGGGCGGCGCGACGTTGTAGCCGAACCAGGCGCTGACGACGGCGGCCAGCGCACTCATGATCAGGAAGATCCGCCATTCGCGGCGGTGGCGCCGCGAGAGCTTCATCTGGTCGCCCGGTCCAGCGCCCGCTTGAACGTCGCATGGTCGACATTGCCGCCGGAGCAGACGACGGCCACGGCGCGGCCCTTGACCGGCAGCTTGCCCGTCAGCGCCGCGGCCAGCGCCACCGCGCCGCCCGGCTCGAGCACCAGCTTGAACTCGCGGAAGGCGAGCTCCATCGCGTCGAGCACCTCCTCGTCGCTGACGACGAGGCCCGGCCCGAGCACCTGCTGGGCCAGCGGGAAGGTGACGTCGCCCGGCGTCGGTGCGAGCAGCGCATCGCAGATCGAGCCGGAGAGTTTCTCGTTCTTCTCCTTCTTGCCGCTTGCGAGCGAACGCGCGAGATCATCGAAGCCCGCAGGCTCACCGGCGTGCACGGTCGTCGTCGGACTGATGCCCTTGACGCCCAGCGCCACACCGGTCGCCAGCCCGCCGCCCGAGCAGGGCGCGGCCACCGCATCGAGCGTCACGCCCAGCGCCTTGGCCTGCTCGGCGATCTCGATCCCGGCCGTGCCCTGGCCGGTCAGGATCCAGGGATGGTCATAAGGCGGCACGATGGTGGCGCCGGTCTTCTTGGCGATGCCGGTGCCGATCTCCTCGCGGCTGTCCTTCACGCGGTCGTAGAGCACGACCTCGGCGCCCGACGCGCGCGTGTTGGCGACCTTGAGCGCGGGCGCGTCGGCCGGCATCACGATGGTGGTCTTCACACCGAGCAGCCGGCCCGCCTCGGCGAGCCCCTGCGCGTGATTGCCGGAGGACCAGCCGACCGCGCCTTTCTTGCGATCGGCCTCGCTCATCGAGGCCAGGAAATTGTAGGCGCCGCGCAGCTTGAACGAGCCGGTGCGCTGCAGGCACTCGGCCTTGAGGAAGAGGCGGCCGCCCAGCCGGTCGTTGACGCGCTGGTTCTCGAGCAGCGGCGTGCGGAGCGTCACGCCTTCGAGGCGGCGGGCGGCGGCTTGAACATCGGAAAACGTCGGCAACGAAGACATCAGGCAACACCAAGCAGGTCGGGAAGGTCGGAGAGGTCGCGGATCTGGCCGGCGAGCTTGCCGGGCAGGTTGTCGTCGGGCGCACCGGTGCGGTTCACCCAGAGGGTGCGGAAGCCGAAATGCGCCGCCCCATGCGCATCCCAGCAATTGGAGGAGAGGAAGCAGACATTCTCGGGCAGCACGTTGCAGCTCTTGCCGACCAGCTCATAGGTCAGCGGATCGGGCTTGAACACGCGCGCCGCGTCGACGCTCAGCACGACCTCGAAGTGGCCGGCGAGGCCCGACGCCGCGACCATCGGGTCGAGCATCTCGGGATTGCCATTGGACAGGATCGCCATCCGCATCCCGGCGCGCTTCAGGCTGGCCAGCATGCCCGGCGCCTCGGGGAAGGGCGCGAGCGCGAGATAGGCGCCCATCAGCTTCTCGCGCACCGAGGCGTCGGCGATCCTGTGCGCGGCGAGGCAGTGGTCGAGCGCCTCGCCCGTCACCTGCCAGAACTTGGCGTAGCTCCCTATGCCGTTGCGCAGCCACGTGTACTGGATCTGCTTCTGCCGCCACATCTCCGACAGCGTGTCGGCGGAAGGCCCGACCGCAGCGCGATGGCGCGCCACCGCCGAGTTGAAGTCGAACAGCGTGCCGTAGGCGTCGAAGACGCAGATCTCGATGCCGGGAAGGGCGGCCATCAATGGCTCCGTTCATTTGATCGGCGCGGGCTCAGACCGTAGGCTAACTGGCATGTTCGTCGCCATCGTTCAAATCCCCATGGGCAAGCGCCCGCGCGACGCCGCCGTCGAGGCGGCGCGCAAGTCGGCGCCGACCTACACCGCACTGGGCGCCAAGGGGCTCCTGAAGAAATACTACCTCAACGGCGAGGCGGGCGGCGGCGGGGTCTATCTCTGGGACTCCGAGGCGGCGGCCCGCGCCTGGTACACGCCGGAGTGGGAGAAGCGCATGGAGGCCGCGTTCGGCGCGAAACCGACCGTGACCTACTACGACAATCACGTCGTCGTGGACAATGAAGCGGGCAAGGTCCGCGTAGAGGGAGAAGTTTGAGATGGAGAAGCGTCGCCTCGGTCGTACGGGTTTGCAGGTCTCGGTGCTGGGCTATGGTGCGGGCGCCGTCGGCGGTCTCTTCACCAAGGGCGAGGCGCGCGAGCAGGAGCGCGCCGTGGCGCGCGCCATCGAGGCCGGCATCAACTATTTCGATACCGCCGCGCGCTACGGCGACGGCGAGTCGGAGAAGAACCTCGGCCGCGTGCTGAAGTCGCTGAAGGCCGACGTGGTGGTCGGCACCAAGTTCCGGCTGGGCGCCCAGGACCGCGGCAATGTGGCGGCTTTCATCGTGCAGTCGACCGAGGAGAGCCTGAAGCGCATGGGCCGCGACCATGTCGACCTGATGCAACTCCACAATCCCCTGACCGCCAAGGACGGCGGCGACAATCTCGACGTCGAGATCGCGCTCAACGAAGTGGCGCCCGCGCTGGAGAAGCTGCGCAAGCAGGGCAAGACGCGCTTCATCGGCTTCTCGGGCGTCGGCGAGCCCGCCGCACTGCTCAAGGCGGTGGACTCCAAGCTCTTCGACACGGTGCAGGTGGTGTTCAACGCCCTGAACCCCAGCGCCGGCGGGCCGATGCCGAAGGGCGCGCCCGGCCTCGACTACGGGCGCCTGCTCGAGCGCGCCAAGGCCGCCGACATGGGCACCATCATCATCCGCGCCCTGGCCGGCGGGGCGCTGGCCGGCACGACCGACCGCCATCCGCTCGCCATGCAGCAGGTCCCGCCGATCGGCTCGGCGCCGGACTTTGCCGGCGACGTGGCGCGTGCCAAGGCGCTCGCGCCGGTGGCGAAGGACGCGGGCATCGCGAGCCTCACCGAGCTCGGCGAGCGCTTCGTGATCTCGCACCCCGCCGTCTCGACCATGCTGGTCGGCTACTCGACGCTCGGCCACCTCGAGGAGGCGATCGCGGCGGTCAACAAGGGCGCGTTGCCCGGCGCCGTGCTGCAGAAGATCGCGGCCTAGCCCGGTCCTGCCGCCGGCAGCTCGTACTTCTTGTCGCGCAACAGCTTCTCCATCGCAGCGATGCCGTCGCGGTACTTGCCGCGGTCGCAGTCGATCTCGGCGCCGATGCGCGTGTGATTGCGGTGGCCGTCGGAATTCTCGCGGCGGCTGTTGGTGTAGTAGTCGAAGAAGTCGATGAGCTGCTGGCAGCGCGCTTCGAGTTGCCGTGACGATTGCGCCGATGCCGGCATAGTCAGGACGAGTAGCGCGCCGAATGCGGAAAGAAAAATCGGTCTGAACATGACGGTTCAGGAACGCCGGCACCGGGCCGATGTTCCGGCGTCACGCAGTCGCGCCTAGGAGCGGCCGAGCGCCGGCGGAACGGTCTGGAAAGGGCCGTTCAGCCGATCGCGATAGACGACGACGCTTCCCATGATGCGCTGCACGTAGTCGCGCGTCTCGCGGAAGGGGATCATCTCGATCCAGTCGACCATGTCGATCTTGCCGGCGCGGGGATCGCCGATCGTCTTCAGCCAGCCGGCGACACGGTTCGGGCCGGCATTGTAGCCGGCGAGCGCCAGCTCGTAGGAGCCGCCGAAGCGCTGCAACATCTCGGCGAGATACTGGCTGCCGAGCTGCACGTTGTAGGCCGGGTCGCGCGTCAGCTTCTCCTGCACGAACGGTACGTTGAGCTTGCGCGCGACGTCGTTCGCGGTGGTGGGCAGGAGCTGCATGAGGCCGAGTGCGCCCGACGTCGAGACCGCCGAGGCGTTGAAGGCGCTCTCCTGGCGCGTGAGTGCGAGCGCCAAGGCGCGCTCGATCGAGCCGGTGGCGCCGAGATCGACGACGGGGAAAGCGGTATCGAAAAGCGTGACGCCGTTCTGCGACGCACGGCCCGCGATGGTAAGCGCGACGTCGGGTCGCCTGAGCGCGATGGCGAGCTGCGCCAGCAGCGCGGTCTCGCCGGGCGCCGTGACGTGGCGCGCAAGCTGAAGCAGGAAGGGCCGCGCGCGCTCATACTCGCCGGACTGGCCGAGATAGCGCGCCATGGTGACGAGCTCACGCCCGCCCATCGACTTGCGGTCTGCCTCGTTGGCGACCGGATCGACCGGCAGCTTGCTGCCGGCGTTGGGCACCTTTCGGGCCGCGAGCTGGCCGTAGTAGGTCTGGCCGTAGCCGGCGGCGCGCGTGTACCAGTCGGTCGCCTCCTTAGCCCGGCCCGACGCCTCGTACGCCCGCGCGAGCCAGTAGGCGCCGCGGCTCCTGGAGATATCGGTCACGACGCCGTCGTGCAGCGTCTGGAAGTGCTTCAGTGCGTCGGCCGGCTTCTTGAGATGGCGCAGCGCGATCCAGCCGGCGAGGAACTCGGCCTCGGCGAAAGCCACGCCCTTCGTGAGACCATGACCCGCGACCACGGCATAGGCCTCGGCGGGTTTGCCGGCGCCCAGCAGCTCGCGCGCCACGAGGTCTCGCTCGGTCCACCAGGCATCGGACTGCGGCGCGCCCGGACCGGTCAGCATCGACTTCGCTTCCTCGATGCTGCCGGTGCGGCGCAGCCACTGCGCGCGCTCGAGCTTGATCGCGGGTTCGTTCAACTTCGCGGCCGAGACGCCGCGGATCACGGTCGGTGCGTCGGCAGCGCGAGTCACCATGGCGAGGCGCGCGTTGGCGACTGGCTGGTAGTCGGGCGGCAGCTTGGCGACGAGCTCGCGCGCCACCTGCGGCCGGCCGCCGCGCAGGATCCGGTCGAAGCGCGCGACCTGATCCTGTGGCGTCAGCAGATGGCCGTAGCGGTTGAGGAAGTCGTTCTCGTCGCTGTTGCGCAGGGTGGCGTTCTGCCAGGTGTCGCGGGCGAACTTGGCGACGTCGTTGGGGGCCGCCGTCTGCGCCGCCTCGAGCCGGCGCATGTGGCCTGTGCTGGTGAGCGGCGGGAAGGCCGTGAAGTAGCGGACGATCTCGGTGGCCGGCGTTTCGGCGCCGATACGGTCCTCGGCCTGCCGGCGCAGCACCTCGGGCTCGGGCCAGTCGGGCTGCTCGCGCAGGAAGCGCCACGTCGTGGCGAAGTCGGCCTCGCCCCTGGGCGCGGCGCGCAGGATCGCCCAGGCGATGTAGCGGTCGAGCAGGGTGTTGCGGAAGTTGGCGACGGCGGCGCGCGCGTCGGCCCAGCGGCTGTCGTCGACGGCCTTGATGCCGGCGGCCAGCGCCGCGGCCTCGCCGGGACCGAGCGGCGCGGCGGACTGGATGGCCTGTGCCATGTCGCTCGGCGTGGCGGCGGGGGCAGTGCCGCCGTCCTGCACGATCGGCTGCTGCGGCGTGGCGGCGGGGGCGCCAGGCGCCGAGGGTGCCGGCGTCGGCACGGTCGCCGGACGCTGCGGCCCGTTGGGCACGCGGCGCACGCCAGTGTCCGGTGCGCCGGCCGCGGGCTGATCGCTGCCTTGGCCGCGCAGAATGGTGACGCCGCCTTGCTGTGCGAACGCCGGGCCATTGGCGAGTGGGGCCACGAGCAGGGCAGTGGCCAGAATGAGGGGGTGTTTCTTGTTCTTCACGCTAGGAATCGTATGCAGGCTTATGCGGCATCACAATGGCAAGTTGCTCACCTTGCCGGGGCATAACCCGGGGCCTAGACTGGTTTCTTAAGGGAAATTCGGAGGAAGCCATGTTCAACGGGTCGCTCGTCGCGCTCATCACCCCGTTCAAGAACGGTTCGGTCGACGAGAAGGGCTTCGAGAAATTCGTGGCCTGGCAGATCAAGGAAGGCACCGACGGCCTCGTGCCGTGCGGCACCACCGGCGAGTCGCCCACGCTCTCCATGGAGGAGCACAAGCGGGTGATCGACATCTGCATCAGCGCCGCCAAGGGTTCGGGCGTCCCCGTGATCGCCGGCACCGGCTCCAACTCGACCGCCGAGGCGATCGAACTCACACAGCACGCCAAGAAGGCCGGCGCCGACGCCGCCATGCTGGTCGTGCCGTACTACAACAAGCCGACCCAGGAAGGCCTGTTCCAGCATTTCAAGGCGGTGGCCGAAGCCGTCGACATCCCGATCCTGCTCTATAACGTGCCGCCGCGCACCGGCGGCGACATGCAGGTCGAGACCGTGATCCGCCTCAGCCAGGTGAAGAACATCATCGGCATCAAGGACGCGAGCTACGACATGGCGCGCCCGACGCTCACCAGGCTCAAGGCCAAGAAGGGCTTCGTCCAGCTCTCGGGCGAGGATGCGAGCGCGCTGGGCTTCCTGGCGCAGGGCGGCGATGGCTGCATCTCCGTGACGGCCAACGTGGCGCCGCGGCTCTGCGGCGACATGCACGACGCCTGGAAGAAGCGTGACCTCGACAAGGCGTTCGAGCTGCAGGACCGGCTGATGCCGCTGCACAAGGCGATGTTCTGTGAGACCAGCCCGGGCCCGGTGAAGTTCGGCGCCGAGCTGATCGGCCAGGCGAGCGCCGAGATGCGCCTGCCGATGGTGCCGATCGCCGAGAGCAGCAAGAAGGCCGTGCGCGAGGCCATGGTCCACGCCGGTCTGATCAACTAGAACCGAGTATCAACTCACCGAGCGTCCTGTGGCCAAGAAACCGGAACTGGACCGCACCGTTGTGGCCCAGAACCGCAAGGCGCGGCACAATTACTTCATCGAGGAGACCTTCGAGGCCGGGCTCGCGCTGACCGGCACCGAGGTCAAGTCTCTGCGCGGCGGGCGCAGCACGATCGCCGAATCCTACGTGACGGAGGAGGCCGGCGAGGCATGGCTGGTCAACGCCAACATCCCGATCTACGCCTCGGGCAACCGCTTCAACCACGAGCCGCGGCGGCCGCGGAAGCTGCTGCTGCACCGCGCGCAGATCAACAAGCTGATCGGCGCCATCCAGCGCGAGGGCCGCACGGTCGTGCCGCTGCAGGTCTATTTCAATCCGCGCGGCCGGGCCAAGATCGAGATCGCACTGGTCACCGGCAAGCAGGCGCACGACAAGCGCCAGACGATCAAGGACCGCGACTGGCAGCGCCAGCGGGCGCGGCTGATGTCGACGCGTCGCTGACGTTTCGGGGAGTTCCATGGGTACAGTCCTGATCACCGGTGCGGCCCGAGGCCTCGGCCTCGACCTCACGAAGCAGTACGCGGCCAAGGGCTGGAAGGTGCATGCCTGTGCCCGCAACCCGGCCGGCATGAAGGACATCGACGGCGACATTCACCACCATCGGCTCGAGGTCACCGACTACGACGCGGTGAAGGCGCTGGCGAACAAGCTCTCCGGTGAGGCGATCGACGTGCTGATTTGCAACGCCGGCGTCTCGCGCACCGCCGCGGCCACCCTGGGCTCGCTCGATGCGGCGGCCTGGCGCGAAACCTTCGAGGTCAATGCGCTCGCGCCACTGATGATGGCCGAGGCTTTCATCGACCACGTCGCGCGCTCGACGGAGCGCAAGCTGATCGCGATCTCGAGCCGGCTCGGCAGCATCACGCACTGCAACAGCGGCCGCTACGCCTACCGGGCCAGCAAGACGGCTCTCAATATGGAATGGAAGGGCCTGTCGGTGGACACCGCTTCCAAGGGCCTGATCTGCGTCGTCATGCATCCCGGCTGGGTCCAGACCGACATGGGCGGCGCGCAGGCGACGCTCACCATCGCCCAGAGCGTGCCGGCGATGGTGAAGGTGATCGACGGACTGAAGGCCGACGACAACGGCCGTTTCCTCAACTACGACGGCAGCGAGATCCCCTGGTAGGCCCATGATCCTCAGCGAAGAACAGACGCTGATCCGCGATACCGCACGGGCCTTCGCGCAGGAGAAGGTGGCGCCGCACGTCCGCGCCTGGGAAGCGGCGGGCGAGATCCCGCGTTCGGTGCTGACGGAAATGGGCCAGCTCGGCTTCCTCGGCATGACGGTGCCGGAGGAATGGGGTGGGGCGGGAGCCGACATGGTCTCCTACGTGCTGGCGCTCGAGGAGATCGCGGCGGCCGACGGCGGCCTCTCGACCGTGATGAGCGTCAACAACTCGCCCGACTGCGCGGCGCTGCTGGCCTACGGCTCGACCGAGCAGAAGGAGAAGTGGCTGAAGCCGATGGCGCGGGGCGAGGTGCTGGGCGCCTTCTGCCTCACCGAGCCGCATGCGGGCTCCGACGCCTCGAACCTCAAGACGCGCGCCGAGCGGGTAACGGGGAGTAAGGGGGGCAACGGCTGGGTGCTGAACGGCGTGAAGCAGTTCATCACCTCGGGCCGTACTGCCGACATGGCGCTGGTCTTCGCCGTGACCGATCCCGCATCGCCGAAGCGTGGCATCTCCTGCTTCATCGTGCCGACGAAGACTGCCGGCTATCGCGTGGCCTCGGTCGAGAAGAAGCTCGGGCAGAAATCGTCCGACACGTGCCAGATCGCCTTCGAGGACTGCACCGTCGGCGCCGATGCGATGCTGGGCGCGGAAGGCGAGGGCTATCGGGTGGCACTCGCCAACCTCTCGGTGGGCCGCATCGGTATCGCCGCCCAGTCGGTGGGCATGGCGCGCGCTGCGTTCGAAGCCGCACGCAGCTACGCCGGCGAGCGTCGGGCGTTCGGCACCGAGATCATCAACCACCAGGCGGTGCAGTTCCGGCTGGCCGACATGGCGACCAAGATCACGGTGGCCCGCCAGATGGTGCTGCATGCGGCAACGTTGCGCGACGCCAAGCGCGAATGCCTCACCGAGGCCGCAATGGCCAAGCTATATGCTTCCGAGATGGCCGAGGAAGTGTGCTCGGCCGCAATTCAGATCCACGGCGGTTACGGTTACGTTTCGGACTACCTGGTGGAGAAGATCTGGCGCGATGTTCGCGTCTGCCAGATCTACGAAGGCACCAGCGACGTGCAGCGCATCCTGATCGGCCGTGGTTTGGCAGCCTTGTAGGGCCCGCCTTTCGCTTGTTCCCCGCCCCGCTGCATGCGAAACTCAGCGGGTGTGAATAAGGCCGCTAAAGCGGTTTGGGGATCTTGGGGGAGTCGGGCACGGATGATGCATCGTGCGCCGTAACCTGTTGATTTCAGTAGGAATAGCCGCCGCGTTTCTGGCGGGGAGCGGACTCGTCTCCGCTCAGGACCGCTCCGCGCAGCCCGGCCTCAAGGCCGCCGAGTACGGCCGCACCATTCAGATGCAGACCGCCTTCAATCCGGCCCTTCCGGGCTCGGGCGAAGGCGTCCGCCTGTTCACCCGCACCGTGAAGCACATGTCGGGCGGGGCGCTGGCGATCAAGATCGTCGAGCCCGGCCGCGTGACGCCGACCGCCGACATGCTGGACGCCGTCGTGAACGGCGACCTCGAGGCCGCCTTCACCTGGTCGGGCTATGCCGCGGCCAAGGCGCCGGTGTTCCATGTTTTCGCGACCGTGCCGTTCGGGCCGGGGCCGGACGACATGACGTCCTGGCTGCTCGAAGGCGACGGCGGGCGCATCCATCGCGCGGCCTACGAGAAGCTGGGTGTCACCGGCATCCCCTGCGGCATGCAGGGCGGCAAGGGTGGCGGCTGGTTCCGCGGCGATGTGAACACGGTCGCCGACTTCAAGAACCAGCGCCTGCGCTACGGCAAGATGGCGGCCGAGGTGATCGCGCGCATGGGCGCCACGCCGGTGCCGCTGCCGCCGGGCGAGTTCTTCTGGAAGCTGCAGCAGGGCAATGTCGATGGCGGCGAGATGTCGACGCCCGCGATGGACGCGGCGCTGGGCTTCGACAAGCTCGGCCTGCCTTACTACATGCCGGGCTGGCAGCAGCCCTCGGCGGTGCTCGACTTCCTGATGCGCAAGGACAGGTGGGCGTCGCTGCCGGCGTCGCTGCGCACCCAGATCGAGACGGCCTGCCAGGCCAACATCGCCTGGATGCTGGGCCGCTCGCCGAGCGTCCAGTCCATAGCGCTCGAGAAGCTGAAGTCGTCAGGCGTCGTCGTCCGCACTTGGTCGGCCGACGTGCTGGCGGCCTTCCGCAAGAACACCGACATCGTGCTGAAGGAGCAGGCGGAGCGCGATCCGGACTTCGCTGCAGCCCTCGCCAACCAGCAGGCCTTCGTCCAGCAGGCCGCCCGCTGGCGGACGCTCTCCCGCCTGCCGTAAAGGGCCGCAACCGCTCCCTTGCACGCCGCCGTCCGGCCGGGCAGTTTGCCCGGGCATGACTGTACTTTCCTCCCAGGTCGATACCCGCTCCGACACCTTCAAGCGCAACGCCGAGGCGATGCGCGCCCAGATCGAGGATCTGCGCCAGCGCACCGAGAAGGTCCGGCTGGGAGGCGGCGAGGAGAGCCGCAAGCGCCATGTCGCGCGCGGCAAGCTGCTGCCGCGTGAGCGCGTGCGGGCGCTGCTCGATCCCGGCTCGCCGTTCCTGGAACTGTCGCCGCTGGCGGCGCTGGGCATGTACGACGAGGAGTCGCCCGGCGCGAGCGTGATCACCGGCGTCGGCCGGGTGAGCGGCGTCGAGTGCGTGATCGTCTGCAACGACGCCACCGTGAAGGGCGGCACCTACTATCCGATGACGGTGAAGAAGCATCTCCGCGCCCAGGAAGTGGCGATGGAGAACCGGCTTCCCTGCATCTACATGGTCGATTCCGGCGGCGCCAACCTGCCGCAATGGCCGGAAGTGTTTCCCGACAAGACCCATTTCGGCCGCATCTTCTACAACCAGGCCAACATGTCGGCGCAGGGCATCCCGCAGATCGCGGTCGTGATGGGCTCGTGCACCGCGGGCGGCGCCTATGTGCCGGCGATGAGCGACGAGACGATCATCGTGCGCAATCAGGGCACGATCTTCCTGGCCGGCCCGCCGCTCGTGAAGGCGGCGATCGGCGAGGTGGTGAGCGCGGAGGAGCTGGGCGGCGCCGACGTGCATGCGCGGACCTCCGGCGTGGCCGACCATTATGCGCAGAACGACAGCCATGCCCTGGGCATGGCGCGGCGCATCGTGGCCAACCTCAACTGGAAGAAGTCTCCCTCGAGCTCGCTGCTGCCGCCGCGCGACCCGCTCTATGCCGCGGAGGAGCTGTACGGCGTCGTGCCGATGGACACGCGCACGCCCTACGACATCCGCGAGATCATCGCCCGCCTGGTCGACGGCAGCGAACTCGACGAGTTCAAGCACCTCTACGGCACGACGCTGGTGACCGGCTTCGCCCGCATCTGGGGTTATCCGGTGGGCATCGTCGGCAACAACGGCATCCTGTTCAACGAGTCGGCGCTGAAAGCGGCGCACTTCATCGAGCTGTGCGGGCAGCGCGGCATTCCGCTGCTCTTCCTGCAGAACATCACCGGCTTCATGGTCGGCAAGAAGTACGAGGCGGGCGGCATCGCGCGCGACGGCGCCAAGATGGTGACGGCCGTGTCGACGGTGAACGTGCCGAAGTTCACGGTGATCGTGGGCGGCAGCTATGGCGCCGGCAACTACGGCATGTGCGGCCGCGCCTACAGCCCGCGCTTCCTGTGGATGTGGCCCTCGGCGCGCATCTCGGTGATGGGCGGCGAACAGGCGGCGAGCGTGCTGGCCACGGTGCGGCGCGACAATATCGAGGCCAAGGGCGGCGCCTGGTCGAAGGAAGAGGAAGAGAAGTTCAAGCAGCCGATCCGCGACCAGTACGAGCGCGAGGGCCATCCGTACTATGCGACGGCCCGCCTGTGGGACGACGGCATCCTCGATCCCGCCGACACGCGCATGGCGCTGGGGCTCGGCCTGTCGGCCGCGATGAACCAGCCGATCGGCCCGACCAAGTTCGGCGTGTTCCGGATGTGATGGGGCGATGACCGACTCCATCCTCACCGATTTCGAGCAGGGCGTGGCGACGCTGACGCTCAACCGGCCCGACGCGATGAACTCCTTCGACGGCGACACCGCGCGCGCCATCATCCAGGCGGTCGAGGACTTCACCGCCGACGACGAGGTCCGCGTCATGGTGATCGCGGGCGAGGGGCGCGCCTTCTCGGCCGGCGGCGACTTCAACTGGGTGCTGACCTGGCCCGAGCTCGATTCGATCACGCGCAAGGTCGGCGCCGACGTGATGATGGCCGCGGTGCAGGCGATCTACGACTTCCCCAAGCCGTCGATCGCCAAGGTGCACGGCGCGGCCGTGGGTGGCGGCATCGGCGTCATGCTGGCCTGCGACTTCGCGGTCTCGGCCGCCTCGGCCCGCTTCGGGCTGACGTCGGCGCGTAACGGCCTGCTGGCCGGCATCGCCATCCCCGTGCTGATCCAGGCGGTCGGCCCGCGCATGGCGCGGCAGCTCCTGATGCACGGCGGCGTGTTCGATTCGGCGACGGCGCTGCGCATCGGCCTGGTCGACCAGGTGGTCGAAGGCGACGATCTAGACGCCACGGTGGCAGCACTTGCCGACGAGCTGAAGCGCAGTGCGCCGTCGGTGCAGACCCTCGTGAAGAAGCTGGTGGCCGAGCTCGACGCCATGCCGCACGACGCGAGGGCAGCCGAGCTGATCGGCGAGCACGTCGCCGTGCAATGCACCACCGAGGATGCGATCGAGGGCATGAGCGCCTTCCTCGCCAAGCGCAAGCCGAAGTGGGCGCTGTGATGCGGTGGCTGCTCGCCCTGCTTGCGATGCTGGCTCTCGTGCCGGCGGCACGCGCCGACGACGCCAAGCTGTTCAAGGCAGGCAGTGGCGGCGCGATCATCCTGTCGACGGTCGCCGAGATGATGGTTGCCACCGGGATGTGCTCGCTGGGCGACCGAGAGGACTGGCAGAAGGTCGTGGCTGCGGTCGACCGGCGCTACCGCTTCTGCGTCACCAAGGACGCGGCCTGGTCGGGGTTGATGGAAGATTTCAAGCCGGCCGAGGCCAAGGCGAAGGCGGAAGGATCGAGCCGCTCATGGGGGTCGTTCGCCATCGAGTCGCTCCTCGGCACACGCGCCGCCGAGGCGCGCGCCATGGGCATGATGGCCTATTGCGCCAAGATGCCGTGGAAGCTGATCCTGGTGCCGGGCGCCGCCACGGCCGAGGCCAAGGCCGAGTACATGAAGGCCAACCCCCAGGCGACCACACTGGAGCAGGGACTGGCGTTCTTCTCCTACATCCGGGATCTGGGCAGCAACACCGCCTGGGTCGAGGCACCGTGCGATAAGGACTTTTGGCCGGAATTCAAATGAACATGTTCTCCAAGATCCTGATC
>SCVT01000755.1 GCA_004296815.1 Reyranella sp.
GGCCAAGATAGGAGCCGGCCATGCCGTCCATGTGGCCGTTGAGCTTGCGCGGCTGACCGAGGAAGCCGTGATAGGCGGCATAGGCCGCACCCACCGCGCCGCCGGCATCGCCGGCCGCCGGCTGCACCCAAATGCCGTCGAAGACGTTCTCGCGCAGCAGCTTGCCGTTGGCCACGCAGTTCAGCGCGACACCACCCGCGAGGCAGATGTTCTTGGCGCCGGTCTCCTTCTTCACCGACTTGCCGAGGCGGATCACGATCTCCTCGGTGACGGCCTGGACCGACGCGGCGAGGTCCATGTGCTCCTGCGTCAGCATCTGCTCGGGCGTACGCGCCGGTGCGCCGAACAGATCGGCGAACTTGTCGTTCGTCATGCGCAGACCGGTGCAGTAGTCGAAGTACGACTGGTCGAGGCGGAAGGTGCCGTCTTCCTTGAGGTCGACGATCTTGTCGAGGATCAGGTTCTTGTACTTGGGCTCACCATAGGGTGCGAGGCCCATGACCTTGTACTCGCCCGAGTTGACCTTGAAGCCGGTGTAGTAGGTGAAGGCCGAGTAGAGCAGGCCGATCGAGTGCGGGAAGTGGATCTCGCGCAGCATCTCGAGCTTGTTGCCCTGGCCCCAGGCGAGCGACGTCGTCGCCCACTCGCCGACACCGTCCATGCACAGCACGGCGGCCTCTTCATACGGCGACGGGAAGAACGCCGACGCCGCGTGGCTCTGGTGATGCTCGCCGAACAGCAGACGCTTCTGCCAGTCGAAGTCCGGCTGCCACTTCTTCATCTCGTCGCGCAGCAGCGTCTTCTGGAAAAGCTTCTCCTTCAGCCACAGCGGCATGGCCATGCGGAAAGAAGTGAAACCGCGCGGGGCGTAGGCGAGATAGGTCTCGAGCAGGCGCTCGAACTTCAGGAACGGCTTGTCGTAGAAGGCGACATAGTCGACGTCCTGAAGCTTGATGCCGGCGCGATCCAGGCAGAACTGGACCGCGTTCTGCGGGAAGCCCGCGTCGTGCTTCTTGCGGGTGAATCGCTCCTCCTGCGCGGCGCTCACCAGATGGCCGTCCTCGATCAGCGCCGCAGCGCTGTCGTGATAGAAGGCCGAAATGCCGAGCACCCGCATGGATCGATCCTAACCGACTAGAACAGGGTGTAGATGAAGGGCGCGATCGCCGAGCCCTTGGTGAGCACGATCAGGCCACCGAAGATCACCATCATGATCAGGATCGGCAGCAGCCAGAACTTCTTGCGCTCCCTCATGAAGGCCCAGAGTTCGACGA
>SCVT01000194.1 GCA_004296815.1 Reyranella sp.
GGCATCTTCGGTGCCGAGCCGTGGACCGAGGGCATGCGGGCCGAGATCGAGCGCCGGCTGGGCATCGACGCCGTCGACATCTACGGCTTGAGCGAGGTGATGGGGCCGGGCGTCGCCTGCGAGTTCGTCGAGACCAAGGACGGCCCGACGATCTGGGAGGACCACTTCTATCCCGAGATCGTCGATCCGATCTCGGGGACGCCAGTCCCCGATGGTCAGGAGGGTGAGCTCGTCTTCACGACGCTGACCAAGGAGGCGATGCCGGTCGTGCGCTACCGCACGCGCGACCTCACGCGCCTGTTGCCGGGCTCGATGGCGGCGATGCGGCGCATGGCCAAGATCACCGGCCGCAGCGACGACATGCTGATCGTGCGCGGTGTGAACCTGTTCCCGAGCCAGGTCGAGGAGCAGATCCTGCGCGACCCGGCGTTGAGCGGCCACTACGTGATTGAGCTGACGCGCACCAGCGCGATGGACGACCTGCTGGTACGGGTCGAGGCGCGTTCGCCGCTCGATGCCGAGGCCACGGCGCGATCCGTGCGCGATCTCGAGCAGCGCCTGAAGGGGATGTGCGGCCTCTCGGCCCTGGTCGAGATCGGCCCTGTCGAGCGCTCGATGGGCAAGGCCCGACGGGTGATCGACAAGCGGCCGAAGAGCTAGCTGCCGGTCGCGAGGCGGACGCGCGCGCGCACGAGGCCCGGATCGTCGTTGAGCAGGTTGCCGGTGTCCCAGGAGATGCCGGTTGACGGAGAGGGCGCCGCCTTGGCGCGCGCCACCGTCGTGTCGATGATGGCGGCGGCCGTCAGGATCACCGCGGCGACGACGAGCGCGTCGACCCAGGTCAGCGACGCCTTGCGGCGGGCCTGGACGGCAGCTCTCGACTTGTTTTGGCCGTTTTTCACGATGGCCTCTCGAACCTTGTGAGTTGCGACGGGCTGGAAGGTTCCCTGATCGCCCCGCAATCGGTCACAACGGAGGCTAGACGTAGGCGATACGGAGAATGTTCGTGGCGCCCGGGGTCCCGAAGGGAACGCCCGCAGTGATGACGAGACGCTCGCCGTCCTTGGCAATCTCTTCCTGGCGTGCCACGCGGACCGCGCGCTGCACCATGTCGGCGAAGTTGTGCGCGTCTTCGGTCTGCACCGGATGCACACCCCATGCGAGAGTCATGCGGCGGGCGGTGTCGAGGTTCGGTGTCAGACAGAGGATGCGCACGTCGGGCCGCTCGCGCGCGGCGCGGAGCGTCGTCGAGCCAGTGTTGGTGTAGGTGACGATGGCCGCGGCGCCCAGTGTGTGGGCGCACTGGCGCGCGGCAGCGCTGATCGCATCGGCCGTCGTGGCCTCGGGCTCGTGGCGGCTCGCATCCATCAGGCGGCGGTAGAGCGGATCCTTCTCCACGCTTTTCAGGATGCGGTCCATGATCGTGACGGCCTCGATCGGGTAGTCGCCCGACGCAGACTCCGCCGACAGCATCACCGCGTCGGTGCCGTCGTACACCGCGGTCGCGACGTCGGATGCTTCGGCCCGAGTCGGCGTGGGTGAGTGGACCATCGAGTCGAGCATCTGCGTCGCCACGATCGCGGGCTTACCGGCCACGCGGGCGGCGGCGAGGATGCGCTTCTGCAGGGGCGGCACAGCCTCGGGCGGCATCTCCACGCCGAGGTCGCCGCGCGCCACCATGATGCCGTCGCTCTGCTCGATGATCTCGTCGAGATGCTCGATCGCCTGCGGCTTCTCGAGCTTGGCCATCACGGCAGCGCGGCCGCCGACCAGCTTCTTGAGCTCTGCGATGTCGTTGGCGTGCTGCACGAAGCTGAGCGCCACCCAGTCGACGCCGAGCGACAGGCCGAACGCCAGGTCCTTGTGGTCCTTCGGCGTCATGGGCGACATCGGCAGCACGAGGTTGGGCAGGTTGACGCCCTTGCGGTCGCTGATCGTGCCCGCGACCTCGACCTCGGCGTCGATCGTGTCGTCGGTATGCGCGACGATGCGCAGCCGGACCTTGCCATCGTCGATCAGCAGCACGCCGTCGGGCTTGGCCGCCTGGAAGATCTCGGGATGGAGCAGCGGGATGCGCTTGGCCGTTCCGGCGGCCTTGTCCATGTCGAAGCGCAGCTTCTGGCCCTTCTTCAGCTCCATCGGGCCCTTGGCGAAGGTGCCGAGGCGGAGCTTGGGGCCCTGAAGGTCCATCAGGATGGCGACCGGGTGCTTGTACTTCTTCTCGAGCGCACGCAGCTGGTCGACCCGCTGGCGATGGTCCTCGGGCTGGCCGTGGCTGAAGTTCAGGCGAAAGACGTCGGCGCCGGCCTCGAACAGCGCGCGCAGGCGCTCGGGGCTCGACGTGGCGGGGCCGAGGGTGGCGACGATCTTGGTGAAGCGGTCGCGATGCATGGGCCCCAGTCTACTTCTTCGGCGACGACACTTTGAAGTCGCCCGCCTGCTCGTAGACTTTTACGACGGCGGCGTCATCCAGCTTACCGAAGCCCGCGCCGGCCGCGGCGATGAAGAGCTGGTGCGCGGCAGCGGCCAGCGGCAACGGCAGGCGCAACTCGTGGCCGGTGTCGAGCACCAGGCCTAGGTCCTTCACGAAGATCTCGACGGCGGAGAGCGGCGAGTAGTCGTCGTCCAGCATGTGCGGCACCCGGTTGCCGAACATCCAGGAGTTGCCGGCGCTCGCGGAGATCACCTCGTAGACGGCGCGCGTATCGGCGCCGGCCTTGGCGGCGAGCGCCATGGCTTCGGCCGCGGTGGCGATGTGTACGCCGGCCAGGAGCTGGTTCACGGTCTTTACCAGCGAGCCGATGCCGGCCTTGTCGCCGAGGCGAAAGACCTTGGCTGAGGTCGCCGACAGGATCGACTCCGCGGCGGCGTATGCCTTGGCGTTGCCCGACGACATGAAGGTGAGCTCGCCCGATTCGGCGCGTGCGCGTCCGCCCGACATCGGCGCGTCGAGCAACTCGTGACCGCCGGCCTTGAGGCGCTCGTCGAGCTTGCGGACGAAGGCGGCGGGGCAGGTGGCGCACTGCATGACGAGGCCACCCTTGCGCAGCGACGCGACCGCGCCGCCCTCGCCGTAGAGCACCGTCTCGACCTGCTGGGCGTTGACCACGGCCACGACCACGACGTCGGCCACCTTCGCCGCCTCGGCCGGTGTCGCCGCCGTGCTGCCGCCCGCTTTCGTGAAGGCATCGCGTGCCGGCGCGGAGGGATCGACGCCGATCACCTTGTGACCGTGCTTCAGCAGGTTCTTCGCCATGCCGAGGCCCATCGAGCCCAGGCCCACGAAGGCGACGACGGGAGTGTTCTTGTCGGTCATGGATCAGGCCTTGATGCCGTACTTGGCCGCCCAGCCGAGACCGGCGGCGGTCGTGGTCTTGGGCTTGTACTCGAGGCCGACGTAGCCGTCGTAGCCCAGCCGATCGAGTACATCGAGCAGGTAGAGGTGGTTCACCTCGCCGAGGTCAGGCTCGTTGCGGTCGGGATTGCCGGCGATCTGTACGTGCGCGGTCAGCGGGAACAGCCGCTCCATGCGCTTCTGCAGATCACCTTCCGTGACCTGCATATGATAGAGGTCGAGCTGCAGCTTGAGGTGCGGCGCGCCGACCTCGTCGATGATCCCCTTCACCTGGTCCGTGGTGTTGGTGAAGTAGCCCGGAATGTCGCGGTGGTTGATCGGCTCCAGCACGATGGTGAGGCCGAGCTTGGCCGTGCGGTCGCAGACCTTCTTGAGATTGGACACGAAGGTGCGATGCATCGCCTTCACGTCGGCGCCCGCGGCGATCATGCCCGACATCACGTGCAGCGTGCGGCACTCCAGCACCTTGGCGTAGTCGAGCGCCTTGTCGAGCGCGGTGGCGAACTCGGCCTCTCGGCCGGGCAGGGCGGCCAGCCCGCGCTCGCCCTTGGCCCAGTCGCCCGGCGGCAGGTTGAACAGCGCCTGTGTGAGCTTGTGATTTTTCAGCTCGGCCGCGACGTCGGCCGCCGGCGCCTCGTAGGGAAACAGGATCTCGACCGCCTTGAAGCCGTGCGCGGCCGCGGCGCCGAAGCGCTGCAGGAAGGGGATGTCCTGATAGAGCCAGGAGAGGTTTGCGGCGAGTTTGGGCATGTCAGCTCGGGAACGCCTCCTCGACTTCGCGCACTTGGCCGTCGGAGAGCATGCGCACCTTGAAACCTTGCAGGAGCAGATGGAGCTTGGCGGTCTCCTCCAGCTCCTCGATCGAGGCAGAGGCGGCCGACAGCGAGGTGCCGGCGACGACCGGGCCGTGGTTGGCCAGCAGCACGGCGCGATGGCCCTTGGCGTAGTCGCGGATCGCGTCGGCGAGCTTGGGGTCGCCCGGCTTGAAGTAGGGGACCAGCGGCAGCTTGCCGACCCGCATCACGAAGTAGGGCGTGATCGGCGGCAGCGTCGTCTCCTTGTTGTGGTGGCATGACGGGTCGAGACAGGAGATCGCCACCGCATGCGTGCAATGGAGATGCACGATGGCGCCGTCCTTGGGCCGCACGTCGTAGACCGAGCGATGGAGCAGCGCTTCCTTGGTCGGCGGGTCGCCGGCGACATGCTTGCCCGAGGGGTCGAGCTTGGAGAGCTGGCCAGGCTCGAGCTCGCCCAGCGACGAGTTGGTCGGCGTCATCAGCCAGCCGTCGTCGATGCGCGCGCTGATGTTGCCCGAGGTGCCGGGGCAGAGGCCGCGCGCGGCGAGCTTGGCGCCGAGCGTGCAGATCGCCTCGCGGGTCTTGTCTTCCTTGGTGCTCATAGCTTGGCGAAAGCCTTGGTGAAGAAATCGGGCGCGCCGAAATTGCCGGACTTC
>SCVT01000195.1 GCA_004296815.1 Reyranella sp.
CGCCGAAGCCGCCAAGCGCGGCCTGAAGCCGCTCGGCATCTACAAGGGCCTGGTGGTGGCCGGCTGCGAGCCCGACGAGATGGGCATCGGTCCGGTCTACGCGATCCCCAAGCTGCTGAAGCGCTTCGGCCTCAAGATGGACGACATCGACCTCTGGGAACTGAACGAGGCCTTCGCCGTCCAGGTGCTCTACTGCCGCGACAAGCTCGGCATCCCCAACGACAGGCTCAACGTCAACGGCGGTTCGATCTCGATCGGCCATCCCTTCGGCATGACCGGCGCGCGCTGCACCGGCCACGCCCTGATCGAGGGCCGCCGCCGCAAGGCCAAGAACGTCGTCGTCACCATGTGCATCGGCGGCGGCATGGGCGCCGCCGGCCTGTTCGAGGTGGTGCAGTAAGCCATCATCATCCTCCCCGCGCTTCGCGCGGGGAGGTGCCCGCACCGGCGGGCGGAGGGGTCATGAGTCTCCGCAAGAAAACTTCGGCCGGTCCTCTGATCCCTCGTTGCCTGCCGGCGGCGTTTGTCGTCGCTGCCCTGTCGCTGCCTTCCGGCGCCCGGGCCCAGCAGGCCTATCCCACGGAGGATCTGCTCAATACCGGCACGACGGTGATGGGCGAGCCCCTGCGCTATCCGACCAGCGGTCCGGCGCGCGTGACGGTGAGCATCGTCACCGTCGTGCCCGGCGCCGATACGGCGCTGCACCACCATCCGGCGCCGCTTGTCGCCTACATCCTCGAGGGTGAACTTACGGTCGAGTACAAGGATCGCGGGCACAGGGTGTATCGCCAGGGCGAGGCTCTGCTCGAGGCCATGGACGTGCCGCACCGGGGTCTCAATCTCGGAACGCGCCCGGTACGCCTTCTTGCCGTCTATCTGGGAGCCGAGGGCACCGCCAACACGGCGCTCGACAAGTAGATGTCCGCTGGGCGGGCGTCGCTACGGGTCTCGCTTGCGGTCGCGCAGCGCGGCGCCGAACGCCGCGAACAGCGCCCGGTTGATGGGGTTGATCTGCGGATCGTATTCGGCGTGCCACTGCACGCCGAGCGCAAAGGAGGATGCGTCGGCGATGCGGATCGCCTCGATCGTTCCATCTTCCGCCACGCCTTCGACGACGATCCGCTTGCCGGGCTCGAGGATGCCCTGGCCATGCAGCGAGTTCACGCGGATCGTCTCGCTGCCGAGAATTCTGGCGAACGCCCCGCCGGCGACCAGCCGAACCTCGTGGCGATCGGCGAACACGACCTGCGGGTCGGGATGAATCTCGCCGTTGTCGAGCCGGGGCATGCGATGGTTCATGCGACCCGGCAACTCGCGGATTTCCGGATGCAGCGAGCCGCCGAAGGCGACGTTCATCTCCTGCAATCCCCGGCAGACGCCGAACAGCGGCACGCCGCGCTCGACGCAGGCCTCGACCAGAGCCAGGGCCGTCGCGTCGCGATCGTGGTCGTAGGGCTCGTGCCGCGGATCGGGCTCGACCCCGAAGCGGGTCGGATGGACATTGGCGCGGGCGCCGGTCAGCAGGATGCCGTCGACCGCGCCCAGCAAGGCGTCGATGTCGGTGATATCGGGCGAGCCGGCGAACATCAGCGGCAACGCGCCCGCCACCTCCGCGACCGCGCGCAGATTGCGCTGTCCCACGAGCTGCACGTTGTGGCGGTCGTTGACGACATGGGCGCTGCCGATCACACCCACCACGGGTTTGGTCGTTTTGGACATCACCGTTGATTTCGCCGCAGATCCTCAACGTCCTTCCACATCAGGAACTGCGGGCCGAGATCGGCGATGGTCGGGGCGCCGATCTGGGCCTGGGTGATGTCGATCTCGCGCCGGAAGATCTGCAGCGCCTTGGTGGCACCCGCAACGCCGCCCGCCGTCACGCCGTAGAGCGTCGGCCGGCCAACGAACACGAACTTGGCGCCCATGCAGAGCGCCACGATGGCATCCATGCCGCGGCGGATGCCGCCGTCGAACATCACCGTCATCTTGTCGCCGACCGCGTCACGGATGGCGGGCAGCACATCGAGCGGCGACGGCGCGATGTCGAGCTGACGCGCGCCGTGGTTCGACACCATGATGCCGTCGACTCCCAGCGAATGGGCGCGGACGGCGTCGTCGGGATGCATGATCCCCTTCAGCACGAAGTTGCCCTTCCACAGCTCGCGGTAGCGCTCGACGTGCTTCCAGCTCATCGGCGCGCGGTTCTGGTAGGCGACGAGATCGGCCACCGAGTTGGCCGTGGGATTGGGACCTGCGTACTTCGCCCAGTTGTCGAAATAGGGTGTGCCGTGGCGCAGCCACTGCATCATCCAGGCCGGATGCCGCAGCGCCTCGAACTTGGTCTTCCAGGTGAGCTTCAAGGGCCGGCCCCAGCCGTTCCGCGCATTGCGTTCGCGGTTGGATCCTTCCGGCACGTCGACGGTGAAGACCAGCGTGCGCAGGCCGGCGTCGCCCGCGCGCTTGATCATGTCCTCGGAGACCGCCTGGTCCTTGGCGGAATAGAGCTGGTACCAGCCATGATCGGGCGCGAGCTTACCCAGATCCTCGATCGAGCCGGTGCTGGAGCCCGACATGATGAAGGGCACGTTGGCGTCGCGCGCGGCCTCGGCCAGCATCAGATCGGCGCCGTGGCGGAACAGGCCCGCCAGTCCGGTCGGCGCGATGCCGATCGGGCTCGAATAGGTCCGGCCGAACAGGGTGGTCGACTGGTCGCGCACCGAGACGTCGACCAGGTAGCGCGGCACGATGCGCGCCTTGCGGAAGGCCTGCTCGTTGGTGACGAGGCCCACCTCGTCGTCGGTGCCGCCCTCGATGAAGTCGTAGGCGATCTTGGGCAGCCGCTTCTTGGCGAGCTTGCG
>SCVT01000196.1 GCA_004296815.1 Reyranella sp.
GCGACGAACACCGGCCGGCTGATCACCCAGTCGGGCAGGTGGTTGCCGCCCGCCGTGTAGGGATCGTTGAGGAGAAACACGTCATCTGGATCGATGGCGCCGGCGAAGTCGCGCAGGATCGCGCGCACGGCGAAGCCGCCGCCGCCGGTATGGATCGGGATGCCGTCGGCCTGGCTGATCAGCGTGCCGCGGGCGTCGGCGATGAAGCAGGAGAAGTCGTGGCTCTGGCTGAAGATCGGCGACCGCGCCGTGCGCGTCATCACCCAGCCCATCTGGTGGGAGATGTGGTCGAGCCGGTTCTGGACCAGCGCCAGCGTGACGGGATCGAGCGTCGCGGTCATGCCGCACCTCCCACATGCACGAGAAAGTCGTCGCGCGGATCGACCTCGAGAAGATCGTTCGGGCCGACGAAGGCGGTCGTGGTGCGCTCCTCGACCAGCAATGGGCCTTTCAGCTTGCAGCCCGGCGCCAGGTCGGCGCCGTCGTAGACCGGCACGTCGCGCCAGCCGGTCGCGGGATCGATCCAGACCTTGCGTGTCTCGCGCGGCTTCGGCGTGCCCTGCTGCGGCGGCTGCACTGCGGGCGGCGTCCAGTCGAGCTTGCCGCGGCCCACGACGCGCAGCGCGGTGATCTCGATGCGGCCGCCGGGCTGGATGTGGCCGAACAGCCGCTGGTGCTCGGTCTCGAAGGCCTTGCGCGCCGCCGCCGCGTCGAAGCCCTTGGCGGCGACGCCGACGCGCACCGGCCATTGCTGGCCCTCGTAGCGCAGGTCGGCCTCGCGCTCGATCACGACCTCGTCCTTGCCGAACCCGTCCTTGGCCAGCGCCTCGTGGGCGCGCGCCTCGACCGGCGCGAAAGCGGTTTCAAGCGCCGACGCGTCGACCTTGTCGAGATCGCCGAGGAAGACCTGCAGATAGTCCTGCCGCACGTCGGACTGCAGCATGCCCATGGCGCAGAAGGCGCCGGCGGCGCGGGGCAGCAGGGCGCGCCGGCTGCCGAGTGCTCGCGCAACGGCTGTGCCGTGCATCGGGCCGGCGCCGCCCGCGGCGACGAGGGTGAAGGTCGCGGGATTGTGGCCGCGCTCGATGCTCAGCCGCTCGACCGCGTGCAGCAGGTTCTGCTCCAGCAGCCGGATCACGCCCGCCGCGGCGTCCTCCACGGAGAGGCCGAGCGGCTTGGCGAGCCTGGTCTCGACCGCCTGGCGCGCGAGCTTCGCGTCGAGCGTCACGGCGCCGCCGGCCAGCGGTCCCGGCCGCAGGCGGCCCAGCACAAGCTGCGCGTCGGTCACGGTCGGGTTCTCGCCGCCCAGCCCGTAGGCCGCGGGACCGGGCCGCGCGCCGGCGCCCTGCGGGCCGACATGCAGCAGGCCCGCATCGTCGACCCAGGCGATGGTGCCGCCGCCCGCGCCGACCGTGTGGATCTCCACCGACGGCGTCGTGAGGTGATAGCCGTCGATCGTGAGCGCGTCGGTGACGGCCACGTCGCCGCCCGCCATCACCATCACGTCGCAGCTCGTGCCGCCGATCTCCATCGAGATCAGGTTGGCCTTCTCGCCGGGTGCCGCGCAGCCCTTGAGCGCGCCGACGCCCGCCGCCGGCCCCGACAGGACCAGCATCACCGGCCGCGCCGCGACCTGGTCGACCGAGACGGCGCCGCCGTTGCTCTGCAGCAGCAGCAGCGAACGCGGCAGGCCGAACTGGCGGAGCTGCTCGTCGAGAGCATGGAGATAGCTCGAGACCTTGGGCGCCACATAGGCGTTCACCACGGCGGTCGAGCCGCGCTCGTACTCGCCCATGGTCGGCATCACGTCGCTCGACAGCGATACCCACTTGCCCTTCCAGCTTTGCGCGAGCCGGCCGCCAACCGCACGCTCGTGGCTGCCATCGAGGAAGGAGTTGAACAGGCAGACCGCGACAGACTCCACGCCCTCGGCCGCGAACACCTTGGCCGCCGCGTCGACGTCCTCAGGCTCGAGGGGCTTCAGCTCCTCGCCGCCGGCGCCGATGCGGCCGCGCACCGGCAGCCGCAGGTAGCGCGGCACCAGCACCTCGGGAAAAGGGGAGCGATGGTCCCACTGGTTCTCGCGGATGCCGCGACGGATCTCGAGCGAATCACGGAAGCCCTCGGTCGTCAGCAGGCCGACCTTGGCGCCCTTCTTCTCGAGGATGGTGTTGGTGGCGACCGTCGAGCCGTGCACGAACAGCGCGCAGTCGCGCAGCAGGGCCGTGAGCGTGATGTCGAGCTGCTTGGCCGCGAGCCTGAGCACACCCAGCACGCCTTCGCTGGGATCGGCCGGCACCGACGGCGACTTGAAGATGCGCACGGCGCCGGCGGCATCGCGCAGCACCATGTCGGTGAAGGTGCCGCCGACATCGACGCCGATGCGCCAAGGTGGAACGAGCGGAGCGGCGAGGGCGGAATGCAACGTGTCCATGCGCCGAGCCTAGCACGGCCGGCGCATGGCCTGTCCCGGCTCAGGTCGGGGCGGGAATCTTCGCGTCCTTGATCACCTTGCGCCAGCGCACGGTCTCGTCGGCCAGGCGCTTGGCGTAGGCCTCGGGCGTGCCGCCGGTCGGAATGAAGCCGACCGCCATCAGCTTCTCGCGCACCGCCTCGACCTTGAGCGCAGCATTCACCGCGGCGTTGAGCTGCTGGATGATCTCGGGCGGCGTGCCCGCCGTCGTCGCCACGCCGAAATAGACCGCAGCCTCGAGCTCCGGCATGCCGAGCTCGCTCGCGACGGGCACGTTGGGAATGTTGGCGACGCGGGTCTTCGCGCCGCACAGCAGGCCACGCATCGTGCCGGCGCGGATCTGCGCATCGACCGGCATCGTCACATCGACAAAGGCCGGGACGTGGCCCGCGACCGCGTCGCGCAGCGCTTCGGCCGCGGCCTTGTAGGGGATGTGCTGCAGCTTGCCGTTGGTGCGCGTCGCGATGACCTCGCCCCACAGGTGCGGCAGGCCGCCGGTGCTCGAGGTCGAGTAGTGAGTCGGGGCGGGCTGCGCCTTCACCCACTCGATGAATTCGCCGAAGGTCTTGGCGGGGTTGTTGGCGTTGACCGCCAGCACGCAGGGAATGTCGGCGAGCTGCGCGATCGGTGCGAGATCCTTCTGTGGGTCGATCTGCATGGGCACGTCGAACGCGGGCTGCAGCGCCGCCGTCGTCGTCAGCACCATGAGGCTCGTGCCGTCGGGCTTGCTCTTGGCCACGTTCACCATGCCGACCATCGTGCCGCCGCCCGGCCGGTTCTCGACCACGATGTTCTTGCCGGTGTCGGCCGACATGCGCTCCGCCAGCACGCGGCCGGCCGTGTCGGTCGAGCCGCCCGGGCCGTAGGGCACGACGAGGCGGATCTGGCCGCTCTGTGCCGAGACGATGGACGGTGCGGCCAGCACGGCGAGGCTTCCGGTGACGACGGTACGGCGCGCGATCTTCATGACGGTCTTTCCTCCCAAGATTGGCCGGCAAGGTAAGGACCGCGTGGGGCAACGAAAAGGCGGCTCGTACGCGCCGAGCCGCCTGCCGCAATTTCGCAAATGACTGCGATTATGTGATCAGTCGACGAAGGCCTTCTCGACCACGAACTCGCCCGGGACCGTCGTGCTGCCCTCGGTGAGGCCCGCGCCTTCGAGGGTGACGCGCAGGTCGGCCAGCATCTGCATGCTGCCGCACAGCATGAAGCGGTCGGTCTCCTTGTTGAGCGGCGGCAGGCCTACATCGCTGGCGAGCTGGCCGTTCTCGAGGAGGTGCGTGATGCGGCCGCGATACTTGAACGGCTCGCGCGTCACGGTCGGGTAGTAGATGAGCTTGTCGCGGACGAGATCGCCCAGGATCTCGTCGGCCGGCAGCTCGTCGGCGAGCTTGGAGCGGTAGGCGAGGTCGCGCACATGGCGGCAGCCATGGACCAGGATCACCTTCTCGAAGCGCTCGTAGATGTCGGGGTCGCGCACCAGCGAGAGGAACGGCGCGAGGCCGGTGCCGGTGCCCAGCAGGTAGAGGTTGCGGCCGGGCGTCAGGCTGTCGAGCAGCAGGGTGCCGGTGGCCTTGGCGCCGACCAGCACCGGATCGCCGGGCGTCAGGTCCTTGAGGCGCGAGGTCAGCCTGCCGTCCGGCACCTTGATCGAGAAGAACTCGAGCTCTTCGTCGTAGTGGGCGCTGGCGATCGAGTAGGCGCGCACCAGTGGCTTGCCCTCGATCTTGAGGCCGATCATCGTGAACTGGCCGCTGGCGAAGCGGAAACCCTTGTCGCGGGTCGTCCGGAAGCTGAACAACTCGTCGGTCCAGTGGTGCACCGACAACACGGTCTCGTTTCTGAACGCGCTCACGCTCGACGCTCCTACGCAGGGCACTCGCCGCGGCCAGGGCCGGGCGGCACGGATATAGTGCGGTGCAGCATGAAAAGCCATACATGCGAGTAATTCGCAATAGCAAATTTGTCGCGTCCCGGGCGGCTTCGGCAAAAGGTCCTTTCCCGGCAGGCCGCGTTCACGAAAAAAGAGGCCCCCGATACGGGGGCCTCTCTCTTTGTTCAGGCGATGCTTACTGCTGCTGGACCACCGTGGTGCCCGCCGGCTGCGGCGCGACCTGGACCTGCGCCTGCTGGGCCGGGGCCGGCTGCGAGTAGCCCTCCGAGTAGTTGGTCTGGCCGAGCTTGCCGTCGTTCACGACGTCGACGGTCGTGGCACCCAGGGTGAATGCACCCGCACCGATGGCGATCAGAAAGAAGAGCGGCATGTCGTGCCTCCGTTGATTGTGTTCCAAGCCCGCGCCACCTCGCGGCGACGCGGACCGGGACCAACGATGAGGGCACCGCGTGGCTGCGGTCCGAATCGCCGCATCGGCCCGTGTTCGTTCGGCGTTTGCGCGCCTTTGCGTGCAACCTCGCCGCGATGGTTGCTCAACTACGATTCACGCCGCAGGCGACTTGTGGACCTCGAGCGGCGAGCGATACGTCTCCTTGAAGAAGAAGAGCGTGATGAAGGAGAGCACCGCCGCGCCCATGATGAGATAGGCGGGGCTCAGCAGATCGCCGGTGCGATAGACCAGCCATGTCGCGACCAGCGGCGTCAGACCGCCGATCAGGCCCAGCGTCACGTTGTAGCCCAGCGCGACCACCGTGCAGCGCACGCGCACCGGTGCGGACTCCACCATCAGCGTCGGCAGCGTGCCGGAGAAGAGGCCGATCGCCAGCGTGAGGCCGAGCTGCCCGATCAGGATCGCCCAGCCCGACATCAGCGCGAAGAACGGCACGGCGCCCAGGAAGGCGATGACGAGGGCGGCGTAGATCATCGGCTTGCGGCCGATGCGATCCGACAGCCAGCCGGTCGCGAGCGTGATCGGCAGCAGCGCGATCATGCTGATCGTGTTGATGCCCAGCGCCTGCGCCGTGCCGATGCGCTCGTCGATCTGCAGCCAGCTCACGACGTAGACGAACACGACGTAGAAGCCGATCGCGCCGAAGATGGCGAGTCCTGCTAGCCGCGCTAGAAGCGCGCGATGGTGGCGGAAGATCTCGATCGCCGGCGAATGGTCGGCGCTCGCTTCGGGTGCGCTCTCGGGCATGTGACGGCGCAGGAAGAAGCCCACGAGGCCCAGCAGCAGTCCGGCGAGGAAGGGGATGCGCCAGCCCCACTCGTCCATCGCCGCGGCCGGCAGCAGGTAGCCCAGCACCGAGCCGGTGGCGGAGCCCAGCAGCATGCCGAGCAGCGCGCCGCTCTCGCCGATGCTGCCGATGAAGCCGCGCCGGTGGGGCGGCGCATGTTCGACCATGAAGACGATGGAGGTGGTGTACTCGCCGCCCACCGACAGGCCCTGCACCATGCGCAGGAAGGTGAGCAGCACCGGCGCCATGATGCCGAGCACGGCGTAGCCCGGCAGCACGCCCACCAGGAAGGTCGGGATGGCCATGGCGGCGACGGAGACGGTGAGCGCGGTGCGGCGGCCATACTTGTCGCCGATATGGCCCAGCAGGATGGCGCCCAACGGGCGCATCAGGTAGCCCACGGCGAAGATGCCGAACGCCGACAGGAGCTGCGCCACCGCGCTCTCCTGAGGAAAGAACGCCCGGCCGATCTGGCTGGCGAAGTAGCCGTAGATCGCGAAATCGTACCATTCGAGGATATTGCCGATGGTGCCCGCGGCAACGATCCGACGCGTACTGGGCTGACTCAAAGCCGTACTCCCGCCCCCAACGGAGATGGCCCGCTCGTCGGGGGACGATGCGGGCCAGGGAGCCGGAAACGGGGGGTGCACCCGCCGCCGGTAATGGGATCTCCCGGGGGGTGGTACGGCCCCGGGGCGGGGTTCATCCCCGGGCGGGGCCGGCTTTTTATTCGGCCGTGGCGCCCGAGGCCTTGATGATCGGCAGCCACACTTTCTGGTCGTCCTCGATCAGTTTGCGGGCGGCTTCGGGGGAGGAGGGCGGCAGCACCTCGAACCCCTGGACCAGCAGCTTCTCCTTCACCTGCGGCATCTGGCCGATGCGGCTGATCTCGGCGTTGAGGCGCGTCACGATCGGGCGAGGCGTGTTGGCGGGGACCGCGAAGCCCAGCCACGTGGCGACGACGTAGTCGGGGACCCCCGCCTCCATCATGGTCGGCACGTCGGGCAGCATCACCGAACGGTCCTTGGTGGTCACGGCGAGCGCCTTCAGCTTGCCGGCCTTGATCTGGCCCAGCACCGTCGGCGCGTTGAAGAAGCCCATGGTCACCTCGCCGTTCACGACCGCGAGCACCGCGGCCGGCGCGCCGCGATAGGGCACGTGCTGCAGCTTCACGCCCATGCGCTGCTCGAGGATGACCCCCGACATGTGCAGGCTGCTGCCGACGCCGCTCGAGCCGTAGGTCAGCTCGCCCGGCTTGGCGCGGATCTGCGCGATCACCTCGGCGACGGTGGTGGCCGGGTTGGCGGTCGAGACGACCATCACGTTGGTCAGGATGCCGGTCGTGGCGACCGGCGCCAGGTCCTTCAGCGGATCGTAGCCCGGCGCCTTGTAGAGCCCCATGTTGAAGACGGTGGCGCCCTGCGAGGTCAGCACCATCGTGTAGCCGTCGGCCGGTGCACGGGCGCCCTCGGCTGTGCCCATCACGCCGCCCGCGCCGCCCTTGTTGTCGACGATGACCGACTGGCCGAGCGCCTTGGCGAGCTCCTCGGCATAGGTGCGCGCGACGGTGTCGGCGCCGGAGCCCGCGGCGAACGGTACGATGATGCGGATCGTGCGCTCCGGCCATTCGGCGGCCCGGGCAGTCGAGGTACCGAGGAGCAGAGCCGTGCCCGCGAGAGCGTGCCGGCGGGTCAATATCGGTCGTCTAGATGTCATTTTCGGTTCCCCTTCCCCGGGTACATTTCCATGACAGTAGCTCCGTCAGCTAGACTTGTCCCAGCCTCAGGAGAAACCGGCCATGCCCCTCGTCGTCGAAGCGCT
>SCVT01000197.1 GCA_004296815.1 Reyranella sp.
GAAGTCCGCAAGCGTCGAGACGGCGTCCTTGTGGCGCAGCAGCGACTTCGGCGTCATCACCACCAGCGGCTTGCGGAAGGTGCGGCGCATCTGGCGACGCAGCGCGTGGAAGTAGTTGGCCGGCGTGGTCGGGTTGATGACTTGCCAGTTGTCCTCCGCCGAGAGCTGCAGGTAGCGTTCGAGGCGCGCCGAGCTGTGCTCCGGTCCCTGGCCCTCGTAGCCGTGCGGCAGCAGCATGACGAGACCCGACATGCGCAGCCACTTGCTCTCGGCCGAGCAGATGAACTGGTCGATGATCACCTGCGCGCCGTTGGCGAAGTCGCCGAACTGCGCCTCCCACAGGACGAGCGCATTGGGCTCGGCCAGCGAGTAGCCGTACTCGAAGCCCAGCACGCCCGCCTCGTTGAGCGGGCTGTCGATCACCTCGAAGTTCGCCTGGCCCTCGGCCACATGGTTGAGCGGGACGTACTTGGCCTCGCTCGCCTGGTCGACGAGCACCGAATGGCGCTGCGAGAAGGTGCCGCGGCCGGAATCCTGGCCACTGAGGCGCACCGGCGTGCCCTCGGCGAGCAGGGTGCCGAACGCCAGCGCCTCGCCGGTCGCCCAGTCGATGTTCTCGCCGGTGTCGATCGTCTTGCGCTTCTCCTGGAGCTGGCGCGCGATCTTGCGGTTGAGGTCGAAGTTCTTCGGCGGCTCGGAGATCGCCTGGCCCACGGCCTTCAGCCTGTCGAGCTCGACGGCGGTGACGCCCTTGCGATCCTCCTCGCCCGGCGCGACGGTGAAGCCCGCCCACTTGCCCTCGAGCCAGTCGGCCTTGTTGGGCTTGTAGTTGGTCGCGGCCTCCAACGCCTTGTCGAGCTTCTCGCGCAACGCGTTGTCCATCGCCGCCACTTCGTCGGACGTCACCACGCCCTCGGCCTCGAGGCGCGCGGCATAGACTTCCTTCACCGACTTGTGGGTGCCGATCTCCTTGTACATCAGCGGCTGGGTGAACATCGGCTCGTCACCCTCGTTGTGGCCGTGCCGCCGGTAGCAGAACATGTCGATGACGATGTCGCGCTTGAAGTGCTGGCGGAACTCGGTCGCGATGCGCGAGACGTGGACCACCGCCTCGGGATCGTCGCCGTTCACGTGCAGGATCGGCGCCTGCACGATCTTGGCGACCTCGGTGCAGTACGGGCCCGAGCGCGACTCGGTCGGCAGCGTCGTGAAGCCGATCTGGTTGTTCACGATGAAATGGATGGTGCCGCCGATGCGGTAGCCCTTGAGGTCGGAGAGGTCGAGGCTCTCGGCCACCAGGCCCTGGCCCGCGAAGGCAGCGTCGCCGTGCATCAGGATGCACATGACCTGGCTGCGGTCGGTGTCGCCGCGCTGGTCTTCCTTGGCGCGCGCCTTGCCGAGGATCACCGGATTGACCGCCTCGAGATGCGAGGGGTTGGGCGACAGCGAGAGATGGATGACGTTGCCGTCGAACTCGCGGTCGGCCGAGGCGCCCAAGTGGTACTTCACGTCGCCGGAGCCGCGCATTTCCTCGGGCTGCGAGGAACGGCCCTGGAACTCGGAGAAGAGCGCCGTGTAGCTCTTGTGCATGACGTGCACGAGCGTGTTGAGGCGGCCGCGATGCGGCATGCCCAGCATCACTTCCTTCACGCCGAGCTGGCCGCCGCGCTTCAGGATCTGCTCGATGCCCGGGATCAGCGACTCGCCGCCGTCGAGGCCGAAGCGCTTGGTGCCGACGAACTTCACGTGCAGGTAGCGCTCGAGGCCCTCGGCCTCGCCGACCCGCTCCAGGATCATCTTGCGGCCGGTGAGCGTGAACTCGGTGTGGTTCTCGATGTGCTCGATGCGCTCCTGGATCCACGCCTTCTGGTCGGGATCGGAGATGTGCATGAACTCGACGCCGATCTTGCCGCAGTAGGTCTTGCGCAGGCGCTCCATGATCTGGCGCAGCGTCGCGCTCTCGCCCAGCGCCAGCGAGCCGAAGATCAGGATCGGACGGTCCCAGTCGCTCTCGGCGAAACCGTAGGTCGCGGGATCGAGCTCGCGGTGCGGCGCCTGGCGTACCAGGTTCAGCGGATCGAGGTCGGCCTCGAGATGGCCGCGGATGCGGTAGGCGCGGATCAGCATCAGCGCGCGCGCCGTGTCCTGGGCGGCGGCGCGGATCTCCTCCTCGGTCTTGCCGGCGATCGCCGGGGCTGCCGCGCCATTGGTCGCCTTGCCGCCCTTCACGTTGCGGTTGGCGGCGGCGGGCACCGTCTCGGGATCGACCGCACCGATCACGCGCACGCCGTTGGGCGCCCACGAAGCGCCGCGCACTTCGGCCAGCACGTCGCCCTTCTGCTCGGCGAGGGCTCCGAAGAACGTCCGCCACTCCTCGTCGACCGCATTCGGATCGGCGAGGAAGCGCGCGTAGAGCTCCTCGATGAAAGGCGCATTGGCGCCGAACAGGAACGACGTCTGTTCTGCTCTCATGGCCCGATACTCCTTGGCCTGTCCTTGCTGGCCGCCTGGCAGAGGCTGGGCGGCGGGTGCGCTTGTCAGCCCTTCATGGCCTTAAGCATTTCCTCGCCCAGCGCCGCGGGAGAATCCGCGACCCTGATGCCGGCCGAGCGCATGGCCTCGACCTTGAACTCGGCGGTGTCGTTGCCACCGGAGATCACCGCACCGGCATGGCCCATGCGGCGGCCCGGCGGCGCGGTGCGCCCGGCGATGAAGCCGACGACCGGCTTCTTCGTCTTCGATGCCTTGATGTATTCGGCGGCCTTCACCTCGGCGTCGCCGCCGATCTCGCCGATCATGACGATGCCCTCAGTCTCGGGATCGGGCAGCAGCATCTCCAGGCACTCGACGAAGTTGGTGCCGTTGACCGGATCGCCGCCGATGCCGATGCACGTCGTCTGGCCGAGCCCGGCCGCCGTCGTCTGCGCCACGGCCTCGTAGGTCAAGGTCCCTGAGCGCGAGATGATGCCGATCCGGCCGCGCTTGTGGATATGGCCCGGCATGATGCCGATCTTGCACTCGCCCGGCGTGATGACGCCCGGGCAGTTGGGGCCGATCAGGCGCGACTTCGAGCCGGCCAACGCCCGCTTCACCTTCACCATGTCGAGGACGGGAATGCCCTCGGTGATGCAGACGACCAGCGGGATCTCGGCGTCGATCGCCTCGAGGATCGAGTCGGCGGCGTAGGGTGCCGGCACGTAGATCACCGACGCGTTGGCGCCGGTCTTCTCGACGGCCTGCGCCACGGTGTCGAACACCGGCAGGTCGAGGTGCATGGTGCCGCCTTTGCCAGGCGTCACGCCGCCCACCATCTTGGTGCCGTAGGCGATCGCCTGCTCGGAGTGGAAGGTCCCTTGGCTGCCGGTGAAACCCTGGCAGATGACCTTGGTGTTCTTGTCGACGAGGACGGCCATCAGTTCTGCTCCTTGACCGCCTTGACGATCTTTTCGGCGGCGTCGGCGAGATGGTCGGCCGACGTGATCTTGAGGCCCGACTCTTTCAGGATCTTCTTGCCGAGCTCCACGTTGGTGCCCTCGAGCCTGACGACCAGTGGCACATGCAAATTGACCTCGCGCGCCGCGGCGACCACGCCCTCGGCGATCACGTCGCAACGCATGATGCCGCCGAAGATGTTGACCAGGATGCCCTCGACGTTCGGGTCCTTGAGGATGATCTTGAAGGCGGCTGTCACGCGCTCCTTGGTGGCGCCACCGCCGACATCGAGGAAGTTCGCGGGCGACGAGCCGTAGAGCTTGATGATGTCCATGGTGGCCATCGCGAGGCCCGCGCCGTTCACCATGCAGCCGATCTGGCCGTCGAGCTTCACGTAGTTCAGCGCGTACTTGGCGGCCTCGGTCTCGGCGGGATCCTCCTCGTCGAGGTCGCGCAGCTCCTCCAGCTCCTTGTGCCGGTAGAGCGCGTTGTCGTCGAAGTTCATCTTGGCATCGAGCGCGATGACGTCGCCTGCGCCGGTGACGACCAGCGGATTGATCTCGAGCAGCGAGGCGTCGAGCTCGGTGAAGGCGCGGTAGAGGTTGCCCAGCATCGTGACGAAGGCGCCGACCTGCTTGCCCGTCAGGCCGAGGCCGAAAGCCAGCTTGCGGCCCTGGTAGCCCTGGAAGCCGGCGGCGGGATCGATCGCCTGCTTGATGATCTTCTCGGGCGTCTCGTGCGCCACCGTCTCGATGTCCATGCCGCCTTCGGTCGAGGCGACGAGCGCGATGCGTCCGGCCGCACGATCGACCAGCATGGAGAGGTAGAGCTCGCGTTTGATGTCGCAGCCGTCCTCGATGTAGAGGCGTTTCACGGTCTTGCCGGCCGGGCCGGTCTGCTTGGTGACCAGGTCCTGTCCAAGCATCGCGGCCGCCGCGACGCCGACCTCCTCGACCGACTTGGCGATGCGTACGCCGCCCTTGCCGTTGGGATCGTTCTTGAAGCGGCCCTTGCCGCGTCCGCCGGCATGGATCTGGGACTTCACCACGGTGACCGGGCCGCCCAGCCGGCGCGCCACGTCCATCGCCTCGTCCTTGGTATAGGCGACGCCGCCCTTCAGCAGCGGGACGGCAAATTTGGCCAGCAATGCCTTGGCCTGATACTCGTGGATATTCATGGAATCCTGTCGTTCGGGACGGCTTGCAAGAAGCGTGCGGCCCCTCAGTTTTAAAACGCAACTGACCAAGGGATGCGGCACTTTATGAGTGCCACACGGCCTTGGCAACGATGGATCGGTGACTGTTTTGGGTCGTTAGACGAAAGTCGAGGCCGGACGGCGAAACCCCGTCCGGCCGATGGGAAATCGCCTAGCGGCCGACGATCTTGTTGGTGGCGTCGATCAGCGAGCGGACGGCGGCCACCGACTTGTCGAACATCGCCTTTTCCTCGGCGTTGAACTCGACCTCGACGATGCGCTCCACGCCCTTGGAGCCGATCACGACCGGCACGCCGATGTAGAGGCCCTTCACGCCGTACTGGCCGTTCAGCATGACGGCACAGGGCAGGACGCGCTTCTTGTCCCTGAGATAGGACTCGGCCATCGCGATGGCCGATGCCGCCGGCGCGTAGAAGGCCGAGCCGGTCTTCAGCAGGGCGACGATCTCCGCACCGCCGTCGCGCGTACGCTGCACGATCTTCTCGAGGCGCTCCTTGGTGGTCCAGCCCATGTCGACCAGGTCGTGCAGCGAGATGCCGCCGACCGTCGAGTAGCGCAGCAGCGGCACCATCGTGTCGCCGTGGCCGCCCAGCACGAAGGCCGTGACGTCCTCGACCGAGACATTGAACTCCTCGGCGAGGAACAGACGGAAGCGGGCGCTGTCGAGGACACCGGCCATGCCGACGACCTTCTCCGGCGCGAAGCCGGTGACTTCCTGCATCAGGCCGACCATGGCGTCGAGCGGGTTGGTGATGACGATGACGAAGGCGTTGGGCGCGTGCTGTTTGATGCCCTTGCCGACCGAATCGATGATCTTGGCGTTGATGCCGACCAGGTCGTCGCGCGTCATGCCGGGCTTGCGCGGGACGCCCGCAGTCACGATCACGACGTCGGAGCCCTCGATCGCCTTGTAGTCCGAGGAGCCGCTGTAGGCGGCGTCGAAGCCTTCCACGGGGCTGAGCTGCGCGATGTCCAGCGCCTTGCCCTTGGCCACGCCTTCGAGGTCAGGAATGTCGAACAGGACGACGTCGCCCAGTTCCTTCTGGCCCGCGAGCAGCGCCAGGGTGCCACCAATCTGTCCGGCGCCGATCAGCGCGATCTTACTGCGAGCCATGCCAAAAACTCCCGATTCCGTGAAGGCGGCGCGTGGTAGCGCGATTCGCCGGAAGCGGCAAGACAGGCCGGGTTCGCTAGACGGGATGCTTCCTGAGATGCGCCAGCAGCAGGTCCGTCGCCTTGGCCGGCGCCTGGTCCATCACGAAGTGACCCACATTGGGCAGCACCTCCATGGCGAAGGACGGGACCACGAACTCCGCCGTCCCGTAGGCGGCGTCGGGGCCGACCGTCGCATCGACATCGCCCCAGATGTAGAGCGTCGGGACACTGATCGTGCCGATGTCGGCCGCCAGCCCCTTGTTGGCGCGATACCAAGCAAGGGCCGCCTCGAGGGCCGCCGGATTGCCCAGCACCGAGAGATGCTCCTCGAGGGCTGCCGCCGGCACGCCCTGCCCGAACAGCCCGTCGCGCAGACGCTTGGCGTTGTCGGCCAGCAGCAGCTTGCCGGTCTCGGCATCGAGGAACGCGCGATGATGGCGCGAGCGGTGCTTCTGGTCGCCGTCTTCCTTGGCGAGCGCGCGCCGGAACGACGCCGGATGCGGTCGCGACAGGATGGTGAGCGACGCGAGCCGCGTGGGATGGGCCGAGGCCACGCCCCACGAAACCTGGCCGCCCCAGTCGTGGCCGACCAGATGGAAGCGCTTGCCCTCGTAGCCGGCAGCCGCCGCGATCTCGACGGCATCGGCCACGAGCTTGTCGAAAGCATAGTTGGAAAGGTCGGCCGGATCCGGCCGCGCGTGGGCAGAGTAGCCGCGCTGGTCCGGTGCCACGGCGCGGTAGCCTGCAGCCGCCAGCGCGGGCAACGCCGAGCGCCAGCTGTGTCGCGATTCGGGAAACCCGTGCAGCATCAGCACGAGCGGCCCGCCGGCCGGACCCTCGACATCCGCAGTGAATGTCAGGCCCGACCGGGTCTTGATGCCCGTGGTGTCGACCACGGGATGATCAGGTCACGCCGTTGGCCTTGAACCAGGCGATCGCACGCTTCCAGCCGTCCTCGGCTGCTTCCTTGCGGTAGGTCGGGCGGTAGTCGGCGTTGAAGGCGTGCGGCATGTCCGCGTAGGTGTGGATCTCGGACTTCTTGGCCGCCGCGCTGCCGTCCTTGAGGGCGGCCCGCATCTTGTCGACCGTGTCGTTCGGGATGCCGGTGTCGGCGCCGCCGTAGAGGCCGAGCACCGGCGCCTTGAGGTCCTTGGCGAGATCGACCGGATGCTTGGGCGTCAGCGCTGTCGAGTCGCCGACGACGCGGCCGTACCACGCCACGCCCGCCTTGAGGCCGGGATTGTGCGCGGCATAGAGCCAGGTGATACGGCCGCCCCAGCAGAAGCCGGTGACGCCGAGCTTGGCGGTATCGGCCTTGCCCTCGCCCTTGGCGAAGGCAACGCAATCGTCGAGGTCGGCCATGACCTGCGCGTCCGGCACCTTCGACACGACCTCAGCGATCAGCTTGGGAATCTCGGTGTAGCCCTTGGGGTCGCCCTGGCGGAAGTAGAGCTCGGGGGCGATCGCGTAGTAGCCGGCCTTGGCGAAGCGGCGGCACATGTCGGCGATGTGGGCGTGCACGCCGAAGATCTCCTGCACCACCAGGATGGTGCCGAAGCCGGTGCCGGTCGCCGGCATGGCGCGGTAGGCCACCAGCTCCTTGCCGTCCTTGGTCTTCACCTTGACCTCGCCGGCGGTGAGCCCGTCGGCCGGCGTGGTGATCATCGTCTGCGCACTGACCGGCTGCACCGACAGCGCGAACGTGCTGCCGAGAGCCGCGCCGGTCGCCGTCGCCTTCAGCGCGTTGCGCCGCGACAAGCCGCGCTCGTCGAGGGAAATCATACGGTCGCCATCCATGTCTTGCCTCCACTGGAATTGAGCGGTGCAGAGCCTATGACGCTGGCCACCCGGCCCACAATCACAATCAGGCGATGTGCTCGAGGTTGAGATACTCCGGGCTCTGCATCTCCATCAGCCGGGAGACGGTGCGCTCGAACTCGAAGGAACCGTCGCCCGCCGTGTACAGCGTCGGCGGCGACCCCGCGGCGGAGCAGATGAACTTCACCTTCTTCTCATAAAAGGTGTCGATCATGGTCACGAACCGAACCGCCTTGTCCTGGCTGTCCGGACCCATCTTCGGGATGTCGGCCACGATGACCGTGTGGAAATTGTCGGCGATGCAGAGGAAGTCGGCAGCTCCCATCGGCTTGCCGCACCAGTCGAGGAAATGCGCCATGGCGACACCCGGCGCGGCGCGCGGCACGTCAACGTCGCGGCCCTGGGTCCTCAAAATGCGCGGCTCGCCGTCCAGCCCGCCGCTGAGCGACCGGAACGCCTCGTCGAGCTTCTCGTTCGCCCATTTGCCGAGCGGCGTCAGGTAGAGGTCGAACTCGCGCATCCGCCCCATGCGGTAGTCGTGGTCGCCGCCCAGCTCGAGGACATCGAGGCGCTGCTTCAGGAGCTCGATGAAGGGCAGGAATCGGTCGCGCTGCAGGCCGTTCTTGTAGAGGTCGTCCGGCGCGCGGTTGGAGGTCGCGATCACCGTGATGCCTTCCTCGAACAGCGTCTCGAACAGCCGGCCGAGGATCATGGCGTCGGCGATGTTGGTGACCTGGAACTCGTCAAAGCAGAGAAGCCGGGCTTCGGCGGCGATCTGCTTGGCGATGGGCACGATCGTGTCGGACTCGGGCGAGGCGCCCTTTGCTGCCAGCTCCTCGCGGCGGCGGTGCAGGCGTTCCTGGACCTCGAGCATGAACTCGTGGAAGTGCACGCGCCGCTTCTGCGCGACCGGAGCATCGGCGAAGAAGAGATCCATCAGCATCGACTTGCCGCGCCCGACCGGCCCCCAGATGTAGAGACCGTGCGGCCCCTCCGGCGGCTTCGGCGCGCTCGCGAGCCCCAGTCGCGCCAGCAGGCCGGGCGGCTTCGCGGGATGCGTCGTCATCGCGGCGAGCTGGTCGTAGATCGCCTGCAGGCGCAGGACGACCTTCTCCTG
>SCVT01000198.1 GCA_004296815.1 Reyranella sp.
CTCGCCGATCCCTTCACCTACATCTACAAGAAGGAGATCCTCGACAAGGATCAGAAGTGGTACGAGAAGAACATCATGGGCTCCGGCCCGTTCAAGTTCACCGCGTACGAGATCGGCCAGTCGATCAAGGGCGTGCGTAACCCGGATTACTATCACAAGGGTCAGCCCTACCTCGACGCCATCGAGGGCATCTTCGCCGACAAGCAGTCGGTCCGCGTGGAAGCGATCCGCGGCGACCGTGCGGCCTTGGAGTTCCGCGGCATGCCGCCGTCGGCCCGCGACCAGCTCGTCAAGGAAGCCGGCAAGGATGTCGTCGTCCAGGACAGCGACTGGAACTGCGGCAACATCGTCAGCTACAACCACAAGAGAAAGCCGTTCGACGACGTGCGCGTGCGTCGCGCGCTGTCGCTCGCGGTCGACCATTGGGGTGGCGCGCCAGCACTCTCCAAGATCGCCACGGTGCGCACGGTGGGCGGCGTCGTCTTCCCGGGATCGCCGCTCGCCGCCACCAAGCCGGAACTGCAGCAGATGGCCGGCTACTGGCCGGACATCGAGAAGTCGCGCGCCGAGGCACGCAGGCTCCTCAAGGAGGCCGGCCAGGAGAACCTCAAGTTCGAGCTGACCAACCGCAACGTCGACCAGCCCTACAAGTTCGTCGGCACCTGGCTGATCGGCGAATGGAAGAAGATCGGCGTCACGGTCGAGCAGAAGGTCGTGCCGACGGGCCCGTGGTTCGCCGCCATGCGCGGCGGCACCTTCGATGTCGTGGTCGACGCCAACTGCCAGAGCGTGGTCAACCCGGTGCTCGACACCGCCAAGTACCTGCCGAAGAAGGTCTATCCGGAGAGCTACGGCGACTACGACGATCCGAAGTCGATAGAGCTCTACAACGCGATGGTACGCGAGACCGATCCGGCGAAGCAGCGCGCGGCCATGCGGGCCTACGAGAAGCACACGCTCGACACCGAGGCGCATGCCATCGTGACACCCTACTGGTATCGCATCCTGGTGATCCGGTCCTACGTGAAGGGCTGGAAGATCAGCCCGAGCCACTACCTGAACCAGGACCTGGCCAACGTCTGGCTCGACAAGTAGCGGAGTAGGAGCGTGAGGTAGTACGGGTGTACCGCTACATCGTCACACGACTGTTGCTGGCCGTGCCGACTCTCGTCGGCGCGGCCGCACTGGTCTTCATCCTGATGCGCCTGATCCCGGGCGACGTCTGTGTCATCCGCATGGGCTCGGGTGGCAGCCACGTCAGCCAGGCCGCGGTCGACGCCTGCCGCCAGCAGCTCGGGCTGAACGACCATCTCTTCGTGCAGTTCCTGAGTTTCCTCGGAAACTATTTCACCTTCGATTTCGGCATCTCGATGTGGTCGGGGCGCCCGGTGGTGCAGGAGATCTCGAGCCGGCTGCCGGTGTCGCTGCAGATCGCGGTGATGGCGACCCTGATCGCCGTCGTGATCGCGATTCCCCTCGGCACCGTCTCGGCGCTGAAGGAGAACACCTGGCTCGACCATGTCGTGCGCGTGCTGGCGGTTGCCGGCATCGCCACGCCATCCTTCTGGCTCGGCATCATGTCGATCGTGCTGGTACTCGACATCACTTACCTCGCCACCGGCAAGGCATGGATGCCGCCGATTGACTACGTGTCGTTCTGGCAGGACCCGATCCGCAACCTCTCGATCGTGGCGCTGCCCGCCATCACCGTCGGCTATCGATACTCGGCCGTCACGATGCGCATGACACGTTCGGCCATGCTCGAGGTGATGCGCGAGGACTACATCCGCACCGCGCGCTCGAAGGGGCTGATCGAGCAGATCATCGTCAACCGCCATGCGCTGAAGAACGCGCTGCTGCCGGTGGTGACCCTGATCGGCATCGAGTTCGCCTTCCTTATCGGCGGCCTGGTCGTCACCGAGCAGGTGTTCAACCTGAACGGCATCGGCCGGCTGTTCGTGCAGGCGGTGCAGAACCAGGACAATGTGCTGACGCAGGCGCTGACCATGCTGGTGGTCCTGATCTTCGTCGTCACCAACCTCGTGGTCGACATCCTCTACGCCTGGCTCGATCCCCGCATAAGGTACTCCTGATGAGCGTCATCACGCCCAACGGGGCCGCCGGCGCCCTCACCGACGACGCGCTGCCGCGCAAGAAGACGGCGCTCGATGCGGTGCTGAACTTCTTTCGCCGTCAGCCGCTCGGCACGGCAGGCCTCGTCATCATGCTCGTGATGTTCGTGGCCGCCGCGCTCGCCAATGTGCTGGCGCCGTACGATCCCGAGGAGAACGACTTCCAGGCCATGATGCAGGCGCCGAGCTGGGCCCACCTGCTCGGCACCGACCAGATGGGACGCGACATCTTCTCCCGTCTCGTCTACGGCGCGCGAACGGCGCTGCTGGTCGGCTTCAGCGCGGCCTTCGCCGGCGGCCTGATCGGCCTGGTGCTGGGCGTGGCCAGCGCATATTTCGGCGGATGGTTCGACCTCGTCTTCCAGCGCATCCTCGACGTTCTGATGGCTTTCCCGCTGATCATCCTGGCGCTGGCGGTGGTCTCGGTATTCGGCACCGGCGTGTTCAACGTCATCCTCGCCATCACCATCCCGCTGATCCCGCGCTGCGGGCGCGTGGTGCGGGCGAGCGCGCTGGCGGTCCGCGAGATCCCCTATGTCGATGCGGCGCGCGCGCTGGGCTTCGGCCACGCCCGCATCGTGCTGCGCCACATGGTGCCCAATGTCATCGGCCCGTTCCTGATCCTGCTCTCGGCCTTCGTCGGCCAAGCGATCCTGGCCGAGGCGTCGCTCTCCTATCTCGGCCTCGGCGTGCAGGAGCCTGTGCCGGCCTGGGGCCTGATGCTGCAGGGTGGGGCGGAGGAATACGCCACGACTGCGCCGTGGATCGCGATCTTCCCCGGCCTCGCCATCGTGCTTGCCGTGCTGGGCATCAGCCTGTTCGGCGACGCGCTGCGCGATGCCATCGATCCCAAGCTCCGGGACCGCTGACGCTCAGTCGTTGGCGGCGCCGTAGCGCAGCGGCCGGAAGAACGCACGCACGTCCTCGACCAGCAGCTCAGGCTCCTCGAGCGCCGCGAAGTGCCCGCCCCTCGGCATCACCGTGTGCTGACGCAGGTTGAAGGCGCGCTCGATCCACTCCTTCGGTGGAGCGGGCGCGATATCGGCGGGGAAGGCTGCAAACGCGGTCGGCGTCTCGACCTTGGCACCCGGCGGCAACGTTCGCGGCACCTGCTCCGTGACGCCGCGATAGAGCCAAGTCGCGGTGCCCGCCGTGCCGGTCAGCCAGTAGACCATGATGTTGTCGAGCAGCAGGTCGATCGGAAAGCGCTTCAGCGGATCGCCGCCGCAGTCGCTCCAGCCATGGAACTTCTCGGCGATCCATGCGGCCAGTCCGACCGGCGAATCGGTGAGCGCGACGCCCAAGGTTTGTGGGCGCGTTGCCTGGATGCGCTGGTAGGCGGTCTTGTCGTCGAGTGCTCCGCCCATCTTGCCGAGCCACGCCTGCTCGTCGGCGCTGAGCGTCGCGGTCTGGAGATCGATGCCGGGTCGCAGCCCCATCATGTTCAGGTGGCAGCCCAGCACGCCCTGGTCGTCCTGCTTGGGATGGTCGAAGGCGAGCCACGAGGAGACGACGGCGCCCCAGTCGCCGCCCTGCACGCCGTAGGGCCGTCCATAGTTCAGCTTCTCGGTGACGAGCTTGTGCCAGAGGCCTGCGATGGCGCGCGGACCGATCGGTCCCTGCGTGCCGTCGGCGCGGATCGGTGAACCGGAGAACCCGTAGCCCGGTAGCGACGGCACGATCACGTCGAACGCGTCGAGCGGATCGCCGCCGTGGTTCTCGGGGTGGGCCAGCACGTCGATGATGTGCAGGAACTCCACGATCGAGCCCGGCCAGCCGTGCGTGATGACGAGCGGCAGCGGCCGCGGCGCATCCTCGACCTCGGTGCCCGGCTCACGGATGAAATGAATCCGCTGCGGGCCGATATCGACGAGGTAGTTGGGCCAGCGGTTGATCGCTTCCTGGCAGCGGTTCCAGTCGTAGCCGTGGCGCCAGTGGTCGACGAGATCGGCAAGGAAGGCGGGGTCGGTGCCCGAGGCCCACGAGCCGCCGTCGGCGATGGCGGGCGGCGGCCGCCAGCGGCGCAGCCGTTCGTCGAGGTCGATCAACGCCCGCTCGGGGATATCGACCTTGAAGGGTTCGGGAGTGTCGTAGCGCGTCTCGGCCATGCGACAGGCCTAGCGCGGAACTCAGCCTTCCAGCAAATCGGCCCTGAGCCGCTCGCGGGCGGCCGCGTCGAGGCCGAGCGCCTTCTCGGCGAAGGCCTCGGGGCTGCCGAAGTCGCCGCGCACCACCTCGAAGGCCGCCTCCAGATAGGGCGTGCGCGCCTCGACGATGGCGGCGCGGGTGTCGATGTCGAGCTCGGGATAGCGGCCGATATGGCCGGTCCACAGCTCGTTGGTGCGGAGATAGTCGTCCATCACCGTCTCCCACGGCACGCCGAGCAGCGTGAGCAGCAGCGCCGAGGCGAAGCCCGTGCGGTCCTTGCCGGCGGTGCAGTGGAACACCAGCGGGCGATGCGTGCCGTCGCTCAAGGTCGCGAACAGGGTGCGGAAGCCCGGCGCGCAGCGGCGCGGATAGTCGCGATAGTGGTCGGTCAGGAACTGCACCATGAGATGCGGGTTGGCCGTGCCGTCGGCCACGGCGCCCCGGATCTTCTCGCCCACGCCGGGCTCGATATGGGCGCCGACGATGCGGCAGGCCACGCCCTGCACCAGGTGCGGCGTCTCGGCCGCCTCGGCGACGCCGCGCAGGTCGACGATGGTGCGCACACCGACGCCGGTCAGCGCCTTGCGGTCCTCGTCGGTCAGGCCACCCAGGTGGGCGGAGCGGAACACCGCGCCGCGGCGCACGGTGCGGCCGTCCTGGGTGGCATAGCCACCGAGGTCGCGGAAGTTGGAGCCGCCTTGCAGCTTCAGGACGTTCGGAAGGATGGAGTCGGGCATGACCCGACTCTCTATCAGAACTTTTGCGACAAGGTTACGAAGAAGGCGCGCCGCATGCCGTATTGCGGAGCGCCGACACCCACGCCGGCGCCGCTGCGCAGCTGGTAGCTGCCGTCGGTGACGTTGAGGGCGTCGAACCGGACCTGGGTGCCCTTGCTGGCGCTGATCGGCAGCTTCTGCGTCACAGACAGGTTCAG
>SCVT01000199.1 GCA_004296815.1 Reyranella sp.
CCATGTGCTCCATCTCGACTGCGCGATGGCCCTCGTGAAGCCGGGTCTGCTGATCTACTGCCCGCTGAAGCTGATCGACGGGTTGCCGATGTCGCTGCGCGACTGGGACAAGATCGAGGTCTCGCCCGAAGAGGCAAAGCTCCTGGCGACCAACGGGCTCGTGCTGGAGCCGGGGCGTATCATCATCGACGCCGACAACCAGCGCGTGATCGAGGAGCTGCGCAAGCGCAAGGTCGACGTCATCCCCATCCCGTTCGACGGGCCGATCCGGACCGGCGGCGGGCTGCGCTGCGCGCACCACCCGCTGCTGCGCGAAAGCTCCCTGCCCTAGGCGCCCTTCTTCGGCGTGCGGTCGAACACGACCGGCTTGGGCTTGCTGAAGGCCTTCTTCGCGTGGACGCCGAGCGAGCGCACGACCGTCGCGATCTGTCCGCCGACGAAGCGCAGCAGCACGGCGCCGAACTCGAGCGGCGGGATCTCGCCGCCGCGGATGAAATTGTGCCCGGCCCGCAGGAACGTGGCGGCGCAGAAGATCACCCAGGCGACCGTGATCACGAACAGGGTGAGCAGCAGCGGGACCAGCGACGGCGCCAGCAGGGCGGCCAGCAGGCCCGACACGACGCCGATCAGCAGGACCGGCTGGTTGAGCGACATGCAGAGATGGAGCAACGCCGCGCCCTTCGCGCCCCATGTGATCGACCGGCTCTTCAGGATCTCCGGGAACATGCGCATCGAGACGTGACGGAAACCGTCCTGCCAGCGCTGCTGCTGGCGCAGCCACGTGGCGGTATCGGCCGGCAGCTCGCCCGGCACGCCGACACTGGTCAGAAACAGCGCCCGCCAGCCCTTCACCCAGCCGCGATAGGTGAGGTCGAGATCCTCGGTGACCGTGTCGCCCTTCCAGCCGCCGCCGGCGTCGATCGCCGCGCGCTGCCAGATCCCGCAGGTGCCGTTGAAAGGCAGCGGATGGCCGGCCCAGCAGCGTGTCGCCTGCTCGATGCCGAGATGGGCGTCGAGCGTGACCATCTGCATCTCGGTCAGCGCGTTCTCGTGCGGATTGAGGAAATCGAAGCGGGCCTGCACGAAAGCCAGGTTCGGCTCGGCGAAGAACGGCCGCATGCAGACCCGCAGGAAGTCCGGCGACGGCACGTAGTCGACGTCGAAGATTGCAAAGAAATCGTGCGGCGTCTTCTGCATGGCCTCGTGCAGCGCGCCGCCTTTGTAGCCCGAGCGGTCGGTGCGCTGCAGGGCGACGACGTCGAAGCCCTTCGCCCGCAGCTCGGCTGCGACCTGGCGGACGGTCTCGGCCGTCTCGTCGGTGCTGTCGTCGAGGAGCTGGATGTGAAGCTTGTCGCGCGGCCAGTCCAGGGCGGCGGCGGATTCATCCCCGCGCCGCACCACCGGCCCCTCGTTGAAGGACGGGACCTGGATCACAACGTGCGGCAGGTCGGCGTCGGCAGGCAGCGGGGTCGAGAGCAGGACCTCCTCGCGATGCAGGCCGGCGTCCTTCAGGCGGTGATGCAGCACCACCATGTAGAGCAGGCTGCCGATGAAGGCGGCCAGCAGGACGCAGCAGACGGCGAACACGGTCCCGAAAAAAAGAGCGAGGGTGGCGAGCACGGCCATGGGATCAGCTACCCGTCTTGGGCGTCCGGTTGAACTCGGTCTTCCTGCCGAGGCCGGCACCGACGATCGCGCTCGCGTTGGCGACCGCGAGATAGACGATCAGCGCCGGAACGCTGGCAGCGGTCACGAGGTAGCGCGCAAGACCTCCCCGTTCCAGCCTGCGATAGGCCCCCCAGGTCATGCCGATAAGCACGGCGAGCATGGTGATCAGCCACAGCCAGAGGCCGAAGCGGAACAGGCCGAGCAGCCGGCCGTGCCCCAGGATCGAGATGGCCAGGGCCACGATGCCGACGACGAGCAGCGGAAAGATGAGCTGCTGGCCGAGCGCCACGGTCGTCGTGAACTTGGCTTCGCCCGACCATGACGAGCGCCAGATCGGGCCGAGCAGCTTGCGGGCGACCTGGACGAAGCCCTTCGACCAGCGGCTCTGCTGGGCGCCGAAATCCTCGACCTTCTGTGGCAGCTCCCCGACGACATGCGGCTCCATCAGGAACACGCCGGTCCAGCCCTCGAGGTAGGTCCGCAGCACGAGGTCGAGATCCTCGGAAAGCGTGTCGTGCGACCAGCCGCCGGCCTGCTCGACCGCCGCACGCCGCCAGATGCCGCCGGTGCCGTTGAACTGGAACGGCACGCCGCGGCGGGCCCGCACGTCCTGCTCGACCGCGAAATGCGCGTCCTGCATCAGGCGCTGGGCGCGCGTCAGCCAGTTGGTCTCGCCGTTGCCCCACTCGATCCGGGTCTGGACGAAGGCGGCGCGCGGCTCCGCCAGCATCGCGGCCATGGCCTGCCGGAGCCAGCCGGGCGGCGGCACGAAATCGGCATCGAACACGGCGACATAGGGCGCGTCGTCGAGTTCCAGACCGGCCGCCAGGGCGCCCGCCTTGAAGCCGCCCCGGTCGACCCGGCGGACGTGATGGGCATCGACGCCGTCGCGGCGCAGCCGCGTCACGGCATGGACGGCAATGTCCGACGTGATGTCCGTGCTGTCGTCCAGCAGCTGGATCGTCAGGCGGTCGCGCGGCCAGTCGAGCGCGCCCGCCGCCGCCATGACGCGCTCGACGACGAGCGGCTCGTTGTAGACGGGGATCTGGATCAGGACGCGCGGCAGCTCGTCCGGCAGCGCCGGTGTCTCCTGCCGGGTCGGCGGCAGCTCGAACAGCCAGTAGATCAGGTAGAGGAAATAGCCGGCGATCGCGAACTGCGCTGCGAGGCACAGAAGCACGACGAGATCGATCAGGGCGAGCAGCATGCCTTGGCCGCCGCTCTCAGTGGTAGTGGATCGGGACTTCGAAGCAGCGGCCGTCCTCGATATGAAGGCGGCGCGACGCGACGTCGAAGATGCGCTCGTCGTGGGTCGACAGCACCACGGCGCACTTGGCGCGCATGGCGAGATCCTTGAGCTGGTCGACCACGATACGCCCCGACACGCGGTCGAGCGCCGAGGTCGGCTCGTCGGCGATGATGAGGTCGGGCAGGCCGATCATGGTGCGGGCGATGGCGACGCGCTGCTGCTGGCCGCCCGACAGCTCGTCGGGCCACGCGGCGGCCTTGTCGCCGAGCCCGAGCAGGCCGAGCAGATGGCGGGCGCGCTTCTCGTCCCAGGCCGGATCCGACAGCGGCGTGGTCGACACGCCGGCGACGACGTTCTGCAGGGCCGTCAGCGACGACAGCAGGTTGCGCTTCTGGAACAGGAAGCGGATACGGTTGCGCAGCACATCGAGGTCGGCGCCGTGCAGGCCCACGATGTCGGTCCCGAGCAGCCGCAGCTTGCCCTCCGAGGGCTTGCGCATGGTGCCGAGGATGGTGAGCAGCGTCGTCTTGCCCGAGCCGGACGGGCCGGTGACGATCAGCAGCTCGCCCTCGCGGACCTGCATGTTGATGTCGAACAGCACGTCGACCCGCTGCGGACCTTCGCCGTAGTGGTGGTGTACGTCGACGGCCTCGACGACGGCCGGGCCGAACCCATGGGGATCGGTGGACATGGTCACTCGAACAGCATGATGGGGTCGACCTTCCACAGTCGACGGATGGCGAACAGGCTCGACACGACCGTCATGATCACGCAGGCGACCAGCGCCACGACCATCTCACGCAGGCCCATGGTCATGCCGAGATGCATGGCAGCCTCGGTCGCGCCGTAGACGAAGCGACCGAGCGTGAAGGCGACGAGGAAGGCCGGCGTGATGATGGCCGCGCCGATCTGGCCGATCATGAACAGGAAGAACCACCAGTCGTAGCCCAGGCTCTTCAGGATCGCGTATTCCGGCAGGTAGAAGCGGATGATCTGGTACTGGGCGTAGTAGATGAACACCATGCCGATCATCACGCCCATGACGAAGCCCAGGTCGGTGATGTAGCCGACCGGTGTCTCGCGCGACCAGTAGGTCCGTTCGCGCTTCTCGAAGTCCTGGATGGTGATGACTTCGCCGCGACCGGCCAGTGCCTGGTTGATCTCCCGCCGCACAACGTCCCGATCGGCATCCTTGGCGAGCTGGATTCCGATGAAGGCCGGCCGTTCCGACCACCAGCCGCCGAACACCTCGGCCATCGTGTCTTCCGACATGACGACCGCGCCGTCGTTCAGCACGTTGGGACCGAGCGCGAAGGTGCCGACGACGAAGAGCTGGCGCAGCAGGCCTCGATTGTCGGGCGGTCCCAGCACCTGGAACTCCGGCTTGCCGGGGCCGACGGACTCCGCCAAGGCACCGAAGTAGGGCCGCGACTCCCGGTCGTAGAGCATGCGGCGCGCCTCGCGCAGCCGATAGAGGTTCTCGCGCAGGCCGGGCACCTCGATGGCCGGACGCTCCACGTCGACGGCATACCAGGCAATGCGGCGAGCAGTCTGCATGCCGCTGTGATTCATCGACATGACGCCGAACCAGAGCGGTGTCGTCCCGGCGACCGACGGGTTGGCCGACACGATGTCGGTCATCGCGACGGGCACCTCGGCATGGAGCTGCAGGGACTTGAAGCCGTAGGGCACCAGGACGAGATCGCCGACCACGGAACGATGAAGGCGGATCGCCGAATCGTAGACTGCCCGCTCGATGCCGAGCTGGGCAAAGATCACGAGCAGGCTCGCAGTCACGCCAGCAAGCGAAAGCAGAGTGCTGGTGCGTTGGCGCTTAAGCTGCTGGGCCCCGAGCGGCATGGCGGTGGCCGTGCGCGCCGCAGCCTTCAACCGGGCCATCGAGAAGTTGGGCCGCCACAAAAGCCAGCGCCGCAACCGCGGCCGCAACGCCGGAAGGGCTGGCAGGGTGAAGGCCATTAGAGAAAGGTGACGCGCGTCTCGCGTCCCAGCACCTGCGGCATGCTGGACGGATCATCGAGCTGAATCTCGACCTGCACAACGCGCGCGTCGGTCGAGGAGCCGCCGTCGGGCTCGATGCGCTGCATGCGCTTCACCGTCGGTGCCACCCGCGCGATCGTGCCCTTGTAGACGGTCGGGCTGCCGCGGAAAGTCACCTCCACCTTGCCGCCGGCGGCGATGCGGCCGACATGCAGCTCGTCGACGTCGGCCAGCACGCGCAGTTGCGCGAGGTCGACGATCTTGGCGATGCCGCTCGGGGAGACACGCTCGCCCTGGCGCGTGTAGATCTGGATCACGACACCGTCGAGCGGCGAGCGGACCAGGGCCTGCTCACGGGTGTTGCGTGCGTTGTCGAGCTTGGCGGTGATGATCGAGAGATCGGTGTCGATCTGGGCGAGATCGGTCTCCAGGGTCTCCTTCTGCACGCGCAGCTTGGCCTGCTCGCGCTCGAGGTTCTGCTGGGAGATGCTGAGCTCGAGCTGCTTCTGGTCGGGCGGCTTGCCGGAGCGCTGCAGCTCCAGGGTCTTGAGCTTGAGCTCCTCGGCTGCCGACTTCACCGCCACTTCCTGCATGGCGATCTCGGCCGTGCGGAACCCGTTCACCATGGCCTCGCGCTGCTGCTTGGCCTTGGCCAGCTCCGCCTCGGAGGTGCGAACCGTGATGTCGGCCCTGGGATAGTTCGACAGGACGGCGATGATCTCGTCCTTCTTGACGCGCTGCCCGTCGGTGATGCGCAGGTCGATCATCACCCCGCCGCCGGCCGGATCGCCGGCGATCACCGCCGTCCCCGACGGGGCGTCGGTGTAGCCGCGCGAAATCAACGGCGCCGCCGGACGCGGTCCGTCCTGGGCGCTGCTGGTCTGCCGGGAGGGAGCCATCCACAGGACCAGGGCTGCGATGACGATCAACGCAGCCAGCCCCGCGGCGCCCCAAGTGAACTTTCTCGCCTGCGCCATACGGAATTGTACCAAAAAAAGCCTGAGAACGCTGCCCCTGGGTCAGAATGTCGTCGCTGGGATCACCGTGCCCCTCATGACACCTACGATCGAGAAGGTCCGGTAGATCGACGTCAGGACCTTGTCGTACTCGTAGAGCGGCGCGTTGGTGATGTAGACGACATCCCTGGGCAGGACGGGAAACTGCTGGGCGATGAAAATAGAGACTGGCTGGTACAGGTCCAGTCGAAAAACCCGGGCCCGGGCCGTCGGATTGTTCTGCAAATCCCCCATTCTGAACACATAAACGCCCGTTTTGTTGGCGCGCTGATCGTTCAGACCGCCAACCATGCCCATCGCCTCGAGCAGACTGACCGTATGCTTGGGCATCTCGATGTTGCCGGCCTTCACGACGGCGCCGAGCACCGTGAACATGCGCGCGTTCGGGCGCACGATGATCTCGTCGTTCTTCTGGATCGGAATGTCGCCGCCCGCGAGCAGGTCGGAATACTGGATCTGCAGGATGATCTGGCCCTGCCGCCGGACAATCACTTCGACCTGATTTGCGCCGGTGCCGCCGGTCGTGCTGCCGCCGACAACACCGCCGGCCCGGTTGATCGCCTCGCCGACCGAGCGGACGCCCTCGAGGATGGATACGCGTCCTGGGGCTTTCACGTCGCCCGACACCATGACGCTGTGCGTCCGATCGGCGACGAAATCCACAATGACCTGCGGGTCCTGCGCCTTGCCGGAGGTCGAGACCTGTTGGGCGATCTTCTTCTCGATCTGATTGAGGTCGAGGCCCGCGACATGGACGGTGCCGACGAACGGCACGTTGATGTTACCCTCGTCGGTCACGCGCTGGTTTCCGAAATCGGCACCGGGGCGCTGGATCGTCGGAAAGATGCTGCCTTCGTAGGGCTCGAAGATCCGTACTTTGATCACGTCGCCGGGTGCCACGGCGACACGCCCGCCGGCCGACAGGTTCGCGACGGTCGAAACGCGATCCACGACCGGCGCCTGGCGGTAGCTGGCGATCGTGGTCGGCGTAAGGTCGATCACGTCGAACGGGAGCGCCTCGGTCGCGGTGCCGCCGGCGCCGCCCATCCACGGGCCGTCACCCGGCAACGCCGTGCATGCCGCAACGCCGATACCCAGGCCAAGGACAATGGCGGTAGGTCGCGCGACTGCGCGCAGCCAGCTCCAAATTGTCAAATCCCGATCTCCGTCCGGAACAGTCGCCACGCCACGCGCCGCGCCACGTCCCATCCCATTGGTCCTGCCTCAGCCCGGTCTGTAATTAACCCGCAGCGCCGCGTGGGTGCAAGCGCTCCGCCGCCCCATCCGGCCCCCGGGCCTCGAGCCTGGCCGTCGCCGCCGCAACGCTTTCGGCGACGTCGAGCAGCTCGGAAAAGCCACTGACCAGGAGACAATCCGCCGCCGGGCCGCTGAACCTGCAGAACACGACCCGCGTATGCAGATCCTCGGCACGGTGCAGCACCGTCGCCAGAGTTCGCACACCTGCTGCGCTCATGTAGGTGACTTCGCTGCCGTCGACGATGACCGATGCGTTCGGCCGCAACGCCGACAACAGCATCGTCTCGACCGAACCCGCCGTCGCCGAATCGACACGAGCCGGCAACATCACCGTGGAGATCGCCCGATCGCTCATGCCGACTTCCTCGAAGCGGGATTGCTTTGGTCACGCCATTGACCGCCGAGGTCCGTGCCTCGCCAATAGATGCTGCGACTGCCCAACGCACTGACGATCAGCGCCGGCACGAGGGCTTCGCGGACCAGCGACGCGCACGCAGCGCTTGCTCCAAAAGACAGTCCTCGACCTGCCATGAACCACTTCTCCGCGGCAACCCAGGCGATTGTGTGGCCGGCGATCGCTGCGACGATCGGGCCTACGCCCACGCCGGCTGCCGCCAGCCCTGCCGCGCCGGCGACGCCGGTCGCTGCCCAGCCGATCGCCGGTTCCCACAGGACGAGTGGCCATACGGGCAGGCGCAACCTGGTGCGCGCCCACCTCACCTGCCGACGCCATACCGTCGCCCAGCGCCGGCGACCCAGCGGCAGGCGCGGCATGACCGCGCCGAGCCGTGTCTTAATGCCGAGCTCGCGCACGGAGCGGACGACCGAATAGTCGTCGGCGATCCAGCGGTTGAAGCCGCGCCAGTTTCCGATCCGCTGCAGAGTCGCGTTCGTAAGCAGCGTGATGCCGCCGGACGCCACGGCGAGCCCGAGCCGGTCGGCCGCGAACAGGAAGCGCGCCTGGTGGCCGTCGATGTAGGCGCGCTCGATCTCGGCGGCGAAGTTCTGCGGCGCCTCGCCCGCCTTCAGCGCCAGGACCAGCCCGACCTCGTCCGAGAGCCCGGCCGCCGCACGGCAGAGCTCGTCGAGGTCGAGGGTGATGCCCGCATCGCACAGAGCCACGACCTCGCGGCCGGCGGCCTCGAAGCCCTTGCGCACATTGTTCATCTTGGGATTGAACGTGGTGTCGCTGCCGACCAGGATCGGCGCGCCGGGCCACAGCGCACTGACCGGCGCCACCGCGCCGTCGTCGGAGCTGGCCACGCAGATCAGCACCTCGGCGCCTGCAACGGACAACGTGCGCAGCGCCTCGACATAGGCGGGGCTTGCGTCCTCCGCGCCGGCCATCGGCGCAACGATGCTGAAGTCCTTCGCCTGGTGGCGTACCACCACGGCTCGACCGGGACTACGCGCCAGAGCCGCGCTGGCCCAGTGCACCGCAGTCCCCAGCGACCACCAGCCGAAGCCGAGCCACGCCAGGGTCCCCGGCTCCATGATGCATCACTCGCTTGCCGTCGCGCGGCTCGCGCCGGCCGTGAAGCGCTGGACGTCGTCCTTCTCGACCAGCAGTGCACGGTGATAGGAGCGGATCACGTCGTTGGGATTGCCCTGCTCGCGGATGCGGCCTTCCTCGATCCAGATGGCGCGGTCGCACAGGCGGCGCACCTCGGCCATCGAATGCGACACGAACAGCAGCGTGCCCGTCTTGCGGAAACTGTCGATCCAGTCGAGGCACTTGCGCTGGAACGCCGCATCACCGACCGAAAGGGCCTCGTCGACCACCAGGATCTCGGCCTCGACGTGGGCACAGATCGAGAAGGCCAGGCGGGTGCGCATGCCCATCGAATAGTGCTTCACCGGCTGGTCCATGTAGTCGCCGATCCCGGCGAACTCGGCGATCGAGTCGAACTTGCGAAGGACCTCCGAGCGCTTCAGCCCGAGCACGGCGCCGCCGATCAGGACGTTCTCACGCCCCGACAACTCCATGTCGAAGGTCGAGCCCAGCGCCAGCACCGGCGCGATGCGGCCGTTGACCCTGAGCTCGCCGTGACTCGGCAAGGTCATGCCGCAGATCACCTGTAGCAAGGTGGACTTGCCGCAGCCGTTGCGGCCGAGGATGCCGATGCTCTCGCCCTTCTTCACCTCGATGCTGATATCGCGCAGCACCCAAAACGGCTTGAAGTACGATCTCCACCAGCCGAGCACGACCTGCTTCAGCCAGTCGTTGCGGTGCGCGTAGAGCTGATAGGCCTTGCCGAGGTGCTTCGCCTCGACGACGACCTCAGAGGACGTCGACGATGACATTCCGATACCTGTCAAAAAACCAGTAGCCGAAATAGAAGCTGAACAGCGAGATGAACAGCATCCAGCCATAGAGGATCATGTTGGGCAATTTGCCCGCCAGCACGATGTCACGCAGGATCTCGACGAAGCCGACCAGGGCGTTGCCGTAGATCCAGAAATCCCAAGGCGCCGGTATCGCCGACGGCGGATAGAAGATCGGCGTCGCGAACATGAAGAGCGGCACGATGGTGATCATGAGATAGCCGGCGTCGCGCGTGAACGCGCCGATCGCGGCCAGGAACCATGACATGCCGATCAGGAACGCCATGAAGGGGATGAAGATCAGCGGCAGCAGCAGCACCGTCCAGGGAAGCTCGCCGATCACCGCGAGCTGGAACAAGAGCATCACCCCCATGGAGATCAGCGTGTAGGCCGTGGCGCGCAACGTCGAGATTACCGCCAGCATGTCGCTGGGAAAGATCGTCTGCTTGATGAAGTGGGTGTACTCGTGCAGCAGCATCGGCGCACGAAACGCCATCTCCGAAAAGAAATTGAAGATGATCAGGCCGCCGAAGATGAACAGGGCGTAACCGGCCTGGCTCTTGGAGAGGTTCTCGGGCAGCGGCAACGTGAGCGTCGTGCTGAACACCAGCGAATAGACGGCGATCATGAGCAGCGGCGCGATGATCGCCCAGATCCAGCCGGCGACCGATCCCTTGAAGCGCTCGCGCACCTCGCGCCGCAGGATGGCGATGATAAGGTCCTGATGCTGAACCATCTGCGCGAACGGCTTCACGAAGAAGCTGACGAGCCGCTCCACCGGGCCGAGGTTCTCGACCACGATCTGCTTGCCGTTGACGACTTTCACCGACGGCATGAGCCGCGCTTCTCCTTGTTGGGTCCAGTGGTGAGCCCAGTAGGGATCGAACCTACGACCACCTGATTAAAAGTCAGATGCTCTACCGCTGAGCTATGGGCTCGTCCCGGTTCCGCGGCGCGGGCCACAGCCCCGCGCGGCGCCGATATAAAGTGTGCAGGCCCCACGGTCAACGCAGCCCCTTGGGGCATCAGTCCTTCTTGAACTTGGCTTTCAGGCGCTCGAAGACCCGCTTCGAGACGAACTGCGACGTGTCGCCGCCCAGCCGGGCAATATCCTTCACGAGGGATGAGGCAATGAACTGGTGCCGGTCCGACGCCATCAGGAAGATGGTCTCGATCGTCGGGTCCATGCGCGCGTTCATGTTGGCCATCTGGATCTCGTACTCGAAGTCCGAGACTGCCCGCAGCCCGCGGATGATCACCGAGGCCTCGACCTCGCGGGCGAAGTGGATCAGCAGCCCCTCGAACGGCACCACCTTGATGCGCTCCCGGTCGGCCTGGGGAAAATCCGCGATGTCGTCCTTGATGATGTCCATCCGCTCCTCGAGCGAGAAGAGCGGGCCCTTGCCGATGTTGATGGCGGGGCCGATCACCAGCCGGTCCACAAGACGCAGCGAGCGGCGCACGACCTCCATGTGCCCGCTCGTGACGGGATCGAACGTGCCCGGATAGACGCCGGTGCGTTCCACGGTCATGGCTTCCCCCAACTACGAAACAATCTGTTCGCAGACTGCGACGGCAAAGTCTTAGCGACACGACCGGTCCTTATCCACCGTTTGTTTCGGAACTGGGCTCGCCGTTGGCGCTGCCGTTCCCGGCGTCGTCCTCGCCGATACGGACGGCGGAAACGACGCGCTCGCCCTCGCTGACGTTAACGATGCGCACGCCGCGCGTCGCCCGTCCCGCGATGCGGATTCCATCGACCGGGCAGCGGATCAGCGTGCCGCCGTCGGTGACCAGCATGATCTCGTCGGAGCCGAGCACGGGGAACGCCGCGACGACCTCGCCCCCTTTGGCAAGACTCATCAGCTCGACGCCTTTGCCGCCACGGCCGGTCACCCGGTACTCGTAGGCCGAGGTCCGCTTGCCGAAGCCCGAGGAAGAGACGGTGAGGACGAACTCCTCCTTGCCCTGCAGCTCCGCGAACCGCTCCGGCGCGAGGGTTGTCGCCGGCGCCGCAGCTTCCTCGGCGGAAGCGACCTCCTCTTCCGCACCCTCGGCTGCATTCTCCGCCTGGCGCAGCGCGCGCGACTGGCGCAGATAGGCGTCGCGCTCCTCGCTGGTCACGCCCTTGCCGGCGTCGACCAGCGACATCGAGATCACCTCGTCGCCCTCGGCCAGCGCGATGCCGCGCACGCCGGTCGAGTTGCGGCTGGCGAAGACGCGCACCGCAGCGGCCGGGAAACGCATGGCGCGGCCCTGGCGGGTCGCCAGAAGCACGTCCTGCTCCTCGCTGCAGACGCTGACGCCGATCAGACGGTCGCCGGCATCGTCGCCTTCGAACTTCATGGCGATCTTGCCGCCCTGGTTCACGTTCACGAAGTCGCTGAGCTCGTTGCGGCGCACGCCGCCGCGCGACGTGGCGAACATGACGTTGAGCGTCGCCCAGCTCGCCTCGTCCTCCGGCATCGGCATGACGGCGCTGATCGTCTCGCCTTCGCCGAGCGGCAGCAGGTTCACGAACGCCTTGCCTCTCGCCTGGGGAGCACCCAGCGGCAGGCGCCAGACCTTGAGCTTGTAGACGATGCCGCGGCTCGAGAAGAACAGCATCGGCGTGTGCGTGTTGGCGACGAACAGGCTCGAGACGAAATCGTCCTCGCGCGTGGCCATGCCCGAGCGGCCCTTGCCGCCGCGTCGCTGGGCACGATAGGCCGACACCGGCACGCGCTTGACGTAGCCGCCGTGCGTCACCGTGACGACCATGTCCTCGCGCTGGATCAGGTCCTCGATGTCCTGCTCGAACTCGTTGTCGAGGATCTCGGTGCGGCGCGGTGTCGCGAACTTCTCCTTGATCTCGAGCAGCTCGGTGCGCATCAGCTCGAACAGCTTGTCGCGATCGCCCAGCAGCTCGAGGTAGCCCTCGATCAGCTTGGCCACTTCGCCCAGCTCCTCGGCGATCTTGTCGCGCTCCAGCCCTGTGAGGCGCTGCAGACGCAGCTCGAGGATGGCGCGGGCCTGAACCTCGGACAGCCGATACGTGCCCTCCGCCGACACTTCGCGGCCCGGCTCGGCGATCAGGGTGATCAGCGGCGCCACGTCGGACGCCGGCCAGTCCTTCGCCATCAGGCGGTCGCGCGCCGTGTTCGGGTCGGGTGCTCGGCGGATCAGCTCGATCACCTCGTCGATGTTGGCGACGGCGATGGCGAGACCGACCAGCACATGGGCGCGATCGCGCGCGTGGTTGAGCTCGAACTTGGTGCGGCGGGTCAGAACCTCGGCGCGGAAGCGGATGAAGGCCTCAAGCAGCTCCTTGAGGCTCATCAGCCGCGGACGGCCGCCGTCGAGTGCCAGCGCGTTGACGCCGAACGAGGTCTGCAGCGGCGTAAAGCGATAGAGCTGGTTCAGCACGACGTCGGCCATGGCGTCGCGCTTCAGCTCGATCACCAGGCGCACGCCGTCGCGGTCGCTCTCGTCCCTGATCTCGGAAATACCCTCGACCTTCTTGTCGCGCACCACCTCGGCGATGCGCTCGTGCAGGCGCGCCTTGTTCTCCTGGTAGGGGATCTCCGAGACGATGATCGACTCGCGGCCGCCGCGTCCCTCCTCGATCCGGGTCTTGGCGCGCATGATCAGCGAGCCGCGGCCGAGCTCGAATCCGGCGCGGATGCCATTGCGGCCGAGGATGATGCCGCCGGTCGGGAAGTCCGGCCCCGGCACATACTCCATGATCTGCGGGATCGTGAGCTCTGGATTGTCGATCAGCGCACAGCACGCATCGATCAGCTCGCCGAGATTATGTGGCGGGATGTTGGTCGCCATGCCGACGGCGATGCCGCCCGCGCCATTGGCCAGGAGATTGGGGAACGCCGCGGGAAGAACCGTGGGCTCCAGCTCGCGCTCATCGTAGTTCGGCTGGAACTCGACCGTGTCCTTGTCGTAGTCAGCCAGCAACGCCTCGGCGACGACGGCAAGGCGCGCTTCGGTGTACCGCATGGCCGCCGGCGGATCGCCGTCCATCGAGCCGAAATTGCCCTGCCCCGCGATCAGCGGCAGGCGCATGGAGAAATCCTGCGCCATACGCACCATGGCGTCGTAGATCGCCGAATCGCCGTGCGGGTGATACTTGCCCATCACGTCGCCGACGATGCGGGCAGACTTGCGGAAGGGCCGCGTCGAGTCGTAGCCACCTTCCTTCATCGCGTAGAGCACGCGACGATGAACGGGCTTCAGGCCGTCGCGCGCGTCGGGCAGCGCGCGCGCCACGATCACGCTCATGGCGTAATCGAGGTAGGAGCGGCGCATCTCCTCTTCGATGGTGATCGGCGCGATGTCGTGCGGAGTCGGCTGAGGCGGGGGCGCGTCGGGGGGCGGCGGCGCCGGCGGAAGGG
>SCVT01000200.1 GCA_004296815.1 Reyranella sp.
GGGGAGCTACTACCGCCTGATGTACGGCGGCCGCGGCCTCGTGCAGGCCGACAACTGCCCGATGCCCAACACGGTGGCGGCGTGGACCGACATTGATCAGCGCACGCGGGCAAGTGGGGCGGCGCTGCTCGCCGGGATGTATCCGCGCTGCGCCAACCTGCCGCTGCGCAACCAAGCCGACTTCACGGTGCCCGATCCGCTGTTCCGGCCGACGCCGACCGCTTCCTGCCCAATGGATCCTGCGGCCAACCGCAAGGCCATCCTCGACCGCATCGGCGGCAGCTTCGCCTCGATCCATCGCGACTACGCTCCGCAGCTCTCGATGATGCGCTCCGTGCTCTGCCCCGGCGACACGACGACGGCGGCGGCGCCGGGCGGGCGCTGCGCCGACGCCGGGATGGCCTCGCACGTGCACACGGAGCCCAGCGGCCGCGTGCGGCTCGGCGGCCCGCTCGGCCTCAGCGCCCTGGCGGCCGAGGCCTTTTTCATGCAGTCGGCCGAGGGCATGCCGAAGGACCAGGTGGCGTGGGGGCGGCTGGCCCACCCCGCGGCGCTGGGCGAACTGGTGTCGCTGCATGTGATGGCCTCGGACCTCACCGAGAAGACCAAGACGATCGCCCGCGAGCGCGGCTCCAACATGCTGTCGCTGATCCTGCTGGTGCTGCAGAGCGGGCACAATTTCCCGGGCGCGCAGCCCACCGGCCAGCCGGTGCGCTTCGGCCTGCTGATGGGCCACCAGAGCAATATCTACAACGTGGCGAGCCTGCTCGATCTGAGCTGGCGCATCCCGGGCTCGCAACCCAACGAGGCGTCGCCCGGCGGTGCGCTGGCCTTCGAGCAGTTCCACGATGCGCGCCACGGCAAGCGCTACGTGCGGGTCGCCTACTACGCGCAGACGCTCGAGGAGATGCGCGACCTGAAGCGCCTCGACTACCGAGATCCGCCCGGAATGATCACGGTGCCGATCCCGGCCTGCAGCGCCGAGTCGGTGAACGGCGCCTGCCCGCTCGAGACCTTCGCGAAGATCGTGAAGGCGGCGGTGGACAGCAATTGCGTGAGCGTGGGCGCCGGGAGTTACTAGGACGTTGCTCTTCGCGTTGCCCATCCTTCGAGACGCGCGCCACGGGCGCGCTCCTCAGGATGAGGGCAAAGGTAAAGCCTCACCCTGAGGAGCCGCGCGTAGCGCGGCGTCTCGAAGGGGGGCACAGCGAAAATCAACGATCCGAGACCAGGCGCTCGCGGCCGAGCGGCGTGATGGCGTCGCCTTCCGGCGTCGTCTCGATCAGTTCGAGCTGAAGCAGCCGGACGCGATGCTCCTCGGGCATCGACCGCGCCGTGCCGTCGGCGAGCTCGCGCAAGGACAGAAGCGCCGCCTGCTTGAGCGGCGCGATCAGGCCTCGGGGCATGGTTCGAATGTCGCGGACCATCGTCTCTATCAACCTCCGTATCGGACGCGGTTAACGCGACGGCGCGGTGGAAGTTGATGGTGCAAGGCTCGAAATCGGCGGGAACCGCCGCGGCTCTGCCGTTTTCCGGCGGCGCTCCTAGGCCTCGATGGCGCGGCGCCGCGGAGGTTCCAGCAGGGAGACCAGCACGCGCTCCAGGCTGTCGGCCTCGAGCGGCTTGGAGAGGACCGGGATGTTGGCGTAGCGCCGGTCGATCGAGTCGCGCTGGTAGCCGGTGATGAACACGAACGGCACGCCGCGCGCGACCAGCAGGTCGGCCAGCGGGTCGGCGAGTTCGCCCGCCAGGTTGAAGTCGAGCAGGGCGCCGTCGAAGCGCTCGCTCTTGGCTGCGGCGATGCCGTCGGCCAGCCTGCCGTAAGGGCCGAGCACGGTGGCGCCGAGCTCCTCCAGGATCTTCCTGGCCATCATGCCGACCAGCACCTCGTCCTCGACCATCAGCAGCCGCCGGCCGGCGAGACTGCCGCCGCGCTTCGATCCGGCCTCGCGGGCGGCCGCCGGCGCGGGCTTCTCGGCCGCCGAGGCGCCGACGATCTGGGCGCGGGGGATGGAGAGGCGCACATGAAGGCCGCCGGGCCGCCAGTCGTAGAGCACGCCGCCCCGGAACTGCGCTTCGATCGAGGAGCGCACGATCGAGAGCCCGAAGCCCAGCGACGTGGGCTCGGCGGCGTCCGGGCCGCCGGTCTCGGTCCATTCGAGCACCAATGCCTTGTCGTCGATCGTCCAGACGAGGCGGAGATGGCCGCCCTCGGTCGAGAGGGCGCCGTACTTGGCGGCATTGGTCGCCAGCTCGTGCAGGGCGAGCGCCACGGCCTGGGCGGTGGCGGGCAGCAGCATGGCCGCCGGGCCGCCGGCCTCGATGCGCTCGCGATGGTCGGTGCGGTAGGGCGCCAGCTCCTCCTCGACGATCTGGCCGAGGCTCGCGCCCTGCCAGCGGGTCGCCGAGAGCAGGTTGTGCGTCGCGGCCAGCGCATGGATGCGGCCCTCGACGGTCGAGACGAAGTCGGGTGTCGACTTGGCCTTGGTCAGCCGCAGCACCGAGAGCACGACGGCCAGCATGTTCTTGGCGCGGTGGTCGACCTCGCGGGCGAGCACGAGCTGGCGCTCCTCGGCGCGCTTGCGCTCGGTGATGTCGACGGTGACGCCGATCACGCGCACGGCGGTGCCGTCGCCGTCGCGGGCGATCACGCCGGCGCCGTAACACCAGCGCACTTCGCCGCTCGGCCGGATGATGCGGAACTCGAGCTGGAAGCGGTCCTGGCCGGAGGCGACGACGGTGGCCAACGAGTTCTTCTCGCGGTCGTCGGGATGCATCATCGCCTCGACCCGCTCGACGGTCGGCGTGAAGGACGCGCGGTCGACGTCGAAGATGCGGTAGGGACCCTCGTCCCACTCGATGTTGCCGCTCGCGACATCGACCTCCCACGAGCCCATCTCGCCGGCGGTGAGCGCGATCGAGCGGCGCTGCTCGGAGCGGCGGAACTGCTCGGTCTGGGCCTCGAGCTCGGCGGTGCGGGCGGCGACCCGCGCCTCGAGGTCGGCGTTCAGCGCCTCGAGCTGGCGGGTTTTGCGGTAGAGCTCGATGAAGACGCGGACCTTGGCGCGCAGCACCTCGGGCACGACCGGCACGGCGACATAGTCGACGGCGCCGATCTCGTAGCCGCGCAGATGGTCGGTGTCGGCGATCTGCACCGCCGAGACGAAGATCATCGCGAGCTTCTGGAAGCGCGGATGCTCGCGGATCATGGCTGCGAGCTGGAAGCCGTCGATCTGCGGCATCACGACGTCGATCAGCACGACGGCGACGTTGTCGGTCTTGAGCAGCAGGTTGAGCGCCTCGTGCGGCGAGTTGGCCTTGATCAGGTTCTCGCCCAGCTCCTCGAGGATGACCTCGTAGCTCAGAAGCTTGGCCGGCTGATCGTCGATCAGCAGGATGTTGACCTTGTCCACGGTGGCGGAATCCTTGGGCACGGTCAGCGGTGCAGCCACAGGCGGAGCGCCGAGAAGAGCTGGTCGGTGTCGACCGGCTTGGCGAGATAGTCGGAGGCGCCGGCCTCCAGGCACTTCTCGCGGTCGCCCTTCATCGCCTTGGCGGTCAGCGCCAGGATGGGGAGGCGGCGCAGCTCGGGATTGTTGCGGATCAGCGCCATCGTCTCGTAGCCGTCCATCTCGGGCATCATGATGTCCATCAGCACGATCGAAACCTCGGGTGACTTCTCCAGGATCGAGATCGCCTCATGGCCGGTCGTCGCGGTCAGCACATGCAGGCCGCGCCGCTCCAGCGCGCTCGAGAGCGCGAAGATGTTGCGCGCGTCGTCGTCGACCACCAGCACGGTCCGGCCGGCCAGCACCTCGTCGGAATCGTGCAGCCGCTCGAGCATCTTCTTCTTCTCGGGGGCCAGCGCGCTCGCGGCGTGGTGCAGGAACAGCGAAGTCTCGTCGAACAGCCGCTCCGGCGAGGCGGCGCCCTTGACCACGATGGAGCGCGCCATCGAGTGCAGGCGGCCTTCCTCCTCGGCCGACAGGTCGCGGCCGGTGAAGACAACGACCGGCAGGTCGGAAAGCGCAGGCTCCTCCTGCATCGCCTCCAGCACCTCGAAGCCCGACATGTCGGGCAGGCGCAGGTCGAGGACCATGCAGTCGTGGCGGCCGCTGCGCAGCTTCTCCAGCGCCTCCGCACCCGAGGCGGCGGTGACGATCTCGACGTCGGGATGCTCGAGGAGGGCGGCGACGCCCATCCGCTCGGCCTCGTCGTCCTCGGCGATCAGGAGACGCTTCTTGCGCGGCTGGACGTAGTCGTTGATGCGGGCCAGCGCGGCGTTCAGCCCCTCGGTCGTCGTCGGCTTGCTGAGGTAGGAGAAGGCGCCGCGCGACAGGCCCTGCTGGCGGTCCTCGTCCATGGTCAGGATCTGCACCGGGATGTGGCGGGTCTCCAGCGTGCGCTTGAACTGGCTGAGCACGTTCCAGCCCAGCATGTCGGGCAGGAAGACATCGAGCGACATGGCGACCGGCTCGTACTGCAGCGCGAGGTCGAGCGCCTCCGCGCCGCGCGCCGTCACCACCGCCTTGAGGCCGGCGGCATGGGCGGCATCGACCATGATGCCGGCATAGTTGGGGTCGTCCTCGACGATCAGCAGCGTGCGGTCGCCGGGCCGCAGCTCGTGGCGGTCGTCGGGGAACTGGTCGGTGAGGTGCTCGGGCAGCGGGACCGGCGCCAGCGGCTGCTGTGAGCCCGGCGGCGGCTGGCGCAGCGCGGTGCGCGGGCCGGTGTAGGTGGTCGGGAGATAAAGCGTGAAGGTGCTGCCGACGCCGGGGGTCGAGCGCAGGGTTAGCTCGCCGCCCAGCAGGTGGGCGAGCTCGCGGCTGATGGCGAGGCCCAGGCCCGTGCCGCCGTACTTGCGGCTCGTCGAGGCGTCGGCCTGCTGGAAGGCCTCGAACACGATCTTCTGCTTCTCGGGTGCGATGCCGACGCCGGTGTCGGTGACCTCGAAGGCCACGACCGAGGTCGCCTGGTTGAGCGCGGTGTTGTCGGGACGCCAGCCGCCGGTCACCGGCACGGCGCGCAGTCGCACGCTGCCGTCGGCGGTGAACTTCATGGCGTTGGACAGCAGGTTCTTCAGGATCTGCTGCAGGCGCTTGGAGTCGGTGACGATCGAGCGGGCGAGGCCCGGGTCGGCCTGGACCTCGAAGCCGAGGCCCTGCGACTCGGCCTGGTGGCGGAACGGCCGCGCCACGGTCTCGAGCACGTTGGCGAAGTAGATCTCCTCGGCGTCGACGGTGACGGTGCCGGACTCGATCTTGGAGAGGTCGAGGATGTCGGAAATCAGGTTCAAGAGATCGGTGCCGGCGCCGTGGATGGTGCGGGCGAACTCGACCTGCTTGGACTTGAGGTTGCCGTCGGGATTGTCGGCGAGCTGCTGGCCCAGGATCAGGATCGAGTTGAGCGGCGTGCGCAGCTCGTGGCTCATGTTGGCCAGGAACTCCGACTTGTAGCGCGAGGTCAGCGCCAGCTCCGACGCCTTCTCCTCGACGGCGCGGCGGGCCTGCTCGATCTCCTGGTTGGCGCGCTCGACCTCCTCGTTGCGTTCGGCGAGCTGGGCGGCCTTCTGCTCGAGCTGGTCGTTGGTCTGCTGCAGCTCGCCCTGCTGGCTCTGCAGCTCGGAGGCGAGCTTCTGGCTCTGCTGCAGCAGGCCCTCGGTCTGCATGGTGGCCTCGATCGAGTTCAGCACGATGCCGATCGATGCGGTGAGCTGCTCGAGAAAGGCGATCTGCAGCTCGGTGAAGTGGCTGAGCGAAGCGAGCTCGATCACCGCCTTGACCTGGCCTTCGAACAGGATGGGCAGCACGACGATGCTCTTGGGCGCGGCGCTGAACAGGCCCGAGGTTATCGGGCGGGCGCTCGTCGGCAGGGTCGAGAGATGGATCGGCTTGCCGTCGGCGGCGCACTGGCCGACCAGGCCCTCGCCGACATGGACGACCTGCGGATGGCCTTCGCCGACGCTATCGGCGTAGATCGACAGCAGCTTCAGGGTCTGCGTGCCGTCGTCCTGGGTCTGGTAGATCACCGCCTGGTGCGCGCTCACGAGCGGCGACAGCTCGCTCAGGATCATGCGGCCCACCGTGCCGAGGTCGCGCTGGCCCTGCAGCATGTTGGTGAACTTGGCGAGGTTGGTCTTCAGCCAGTCCTGCTCGGTGTTGCGCTCCGTCGTGAGACGGAGATTGTCGATCATGGTGTTGAGCTTGTCCTTGAGCTCGGCCACCTCGCCCAGCGCGTCGACCTGGATGGAGCGCGTCAGGTCGCCCTTGGTGATGGCGGTCGCCACCTCGGCGATGGTGCGGATCTGGGTGGTGAGGTTGGCGGCCAGCAGGTTGACGTTGCCGGTGAGGTCCTTCCACGTGCCCGCGACGCCCGGCACCTGCGCCTGGCCGCCGAGCTTTCCTTCGGTGCCGACCTCGCGCGCGACGCGCGTCACTTCGCCGGCGAAGCCGTTCAGCTGATCGACCATCGTGTTGATGGTCTCCTTGAGCTGAAGAATTTCTCCGCGCACGTCGACGGTGATTTTCTTGGAGAGGTCGCCCGTGGCGACGGCGGTCGTCACCTCGGCGATGTTGCGGACCTGGGTGGTGAGGTTCGCCGCCAGCATGTTCACGTTGTCGGTGAGGTCCTTCCAGGTGCCGGCGACGCCCGGGACCTGGGCCTGGCCGCCGAGCTTTCCTTCGGTGCCGACCTCGCGCGCCACGCGGGTCACTTCGCCCGCGAAGCCGTTCAGCTGGTCCACCATGGTGTTGATGGTGTCTTTCAGCTGGAGAATTTCGCCGCGCGCGTCGACGGTGATCTTCTTCGACAGGTCGCCAGTGGCGACGGCGGTCGTCACCTCGGCGATGTTGCGGACCTGGGTCGTCAGGTTCGCGGCCAGTAGGTTGACGTTGTCGGTCAGGTCCTTCCAGACGCCCGCGACGCCCGGGACCTGCGCCTGGCCGCCGAGCTTGCCCTCGGTGCCAACCTCGCGCGCCACGCGGGTCACTTCGCCCGCGAAGCCGTTCAGCTGATCGACCATGGTGTTGATGGTGTCTTTCAGCTGAAGGATCTCGCCGCGCACGTCGACGGTGATCTTGCGCGACAGGTCGCCGCTGGCCACCGCCGTCGTCACCTCGGCGATATTGCGCACCTGGCCGGTGAGGTTGGTGGCCATGAAGTTGACGTTGTCGGTGAGGTCCTTCCAGGTGCCGGCGACGCCGGGCACCTGGGCCTGGCCGCCGAGCTTGCCTTCCGTGCCGACCTCGCGCGCGACGCGGGTCACTTCGCCGGCGAAGGAGTTGAGCTGATCCACCATCGTGTTGATGGTCTCCTTCAGGCGCAGGATCTCGCCCGAAGCGTCGACGGTGATCTTCTTGGAAAGGTCGCCACCGGCCACCGCGATGGTGACGTCAGCGATGTTGCGGACCTGAGTCGTCAGGTTCGCAGCCAGCAGGTTGACGTTGTCGGTGAGATCCTTCCAGGTGCCCGCGACGCCGGGCACGATCGCCTGGCCGCCGAGCTTTCCTTCGGTGCCGACCTCGCGCGCCACGCGCGTCACTTCCGCGGCGAAGGAGCGGAGCTGGTCCACCATGGTGTTGATGGCTTCCTTGAGCTGCAGCATCTCGCCGCGCACGTCGACGGTGATCTTGCGGCTGAGGTCGCCGCTGGCCACCGCGATGGTCACGTCCGAGATGTTGCGCACCTGGGCCGTCAGGTTGTTGGCCATCGAGTTGACGCTCTCGGTCAGCTCGCGCCACACGCCGGTGACCTCGCTCACCTTGGCCTGGCCGCCCAGCTTGCCCTCGCTGCCGACCTCGCGCGCCACGCGCGTCACCTCGGAGGTGAACACCGAGAGCTGCTTGATCATGGTGTTGACGATGGTGGCGGCGCGCAGGAACTCGCCCTTCAGCGGCCTTCCTTCGACGTCGAGGCGCACGGTCTGCAGCAGGTCGCCCTGCGCCACCGCGCCGATCACGCGCGTCACCTCGGTGGTCGGCCAGACGAGATCGTCGATCAGCGTGTTGACCGAGCCCTCCATCTCGCCCCAGGCGCCGGCCGACAGGCCGAACTTCACGCGCTGGCGCGTGCGGCCCTGCTCGCCGACCGCCTTGCCGATGCGCTCGAGCTGGCGGGCCATGCTCTCGTTGGCGGCCGCGATGTCGTTCACGACGCCGGCGATGCGGGCGATCGTGCCGTCGCGCTCGCCGGTCAGGCGGGCAGAGAAGTCGCCGCTGCGCAGGGCTTCGAGGACGCTCAGAAGCTCACGCAGATCGGGGGGAGCGGTGGGGGCGGCGGCGGCGCGGCGGGACGTGGGGGAAGCGGTCGTTGCTCCGTTGGCGACGGAAGAACCAGCGTCTGCAGTCATGAAGCCCCCTCGAGACGGGTCCCTCGGCGCACGCTCGGACCTCCCGCAACGACAAACAACGCCCATCGCTGCCCGAGGTTGCACACGATCACACATTGGTCCTAAAGTGGTATGACCACGGACTGACCAAGGCCCAATGCTTGCCATAACAAGGCAAGACAACGAGGAAACGCCAAGCGGCGCCGAGCGCGTGCTGACCTTCTTCCGCGACCGGCTGCTGTCGGGCGAGCTGAAGGCGGGCGACCGGCTGCTGGGCGAGCGGGAGCTCTCCCTGGCGCTGGGCGTCAGCCGGCCGGTGCTGCGCGAGGCGTTGCGCTCGCTCGCCATGCTCGGCCTGCTCGACATCCGCCACGGTCGCGGCGCCTACGTCCGTTCGGCCGACGCCTCGGTGCTGGGCCAGGCGCTGACGCTCTGCCTCGCGCCCGAGCCCAACATCCTCGACGACGTGCTGCAGGCGCGCATCGCCATCGAATGCCAGGCCATTCGCCTCGCCTGCGCGCGTGCGAGCGAACGCGACCTCCAGGCGATCGCCGCCACCCTCGACACACTGGTCGACTCGCTCGACGATCCCGAGCGCGGCGGCGGCGCCGACTACGCCTTCCACCTCGCGATCGTGCGGGCGAGCGACAGCGCCGCGTTGATGAAGATCTACGAGGCGATCTCGCCGCTGCTGATGCGCAGCCACGTCGAGCGCCGCCGCGACACGTTCCGCGAGCCCGCCATCACCTCGGGCCTGGTCGAGGCGCACCGGCAGGTGTTCCTGGCGCTGGCACGGCGCGACCCCGACGAGGCCGAGCGGGCGTTGCGCGGCCATTTCCGCATCGGCGACGAGCTGCGCCGCAACAACCTGATCTCCACTTGGCAAGAACGAGGAAGCACCCCATGAAGATCGTCGTCGGCTCCGACCATGCAGGCTTCCCGATGAAGGCCGAGTTGCTCGCCTTCCTGAAGGAGCGCGGCCACGAGGTCGAGGATGTCGGCTCCTTCGATCCCGCGCCGGTCGACTTCCCCGACGTCGCGCGCAAGGTCGCGGCGGCCATCACCTCGGGCCGCGCCGAGCGCGGGCTGATGGTGTGCGGCACCGGGGTCGGCGCCTCGATCGGCGCCAACAAGATGAAGGGCATTCGCGCGGCGGTCTGCCACGACGTGCATTCGGCGCACCAGTGCGTCGAGCACGACGACGTCAACGTCATGTGCATCGGCGCGCAGATCGTCGGGCCCTGGCTCGCCAAGGACCTGATCGCGTCATACCTCGATGCGAAATTCTCGACGGCGGAGGAATTCCGCCGCCGGGTGGCGAAGCTCGCCGACATGGATGCGGGCCGCTAGGCTTCAGGCAATCAACGAACCCAAACGGAGGAAACGATGAGGAAGATGCTGACGGCCGTCGCGATCGCGGCGGTGACGATGATGGGCGTGGCAGGGCTCGCGCACGCCGACGCGCTCGACGACATCAAGAAGGCGGGCAAGATCCGCATCGCCATCGATCTCGGCGTGCCGCCCTACGGCATGACCGACGACAAGATGCAGCCCACCGGCTCCGACATCGAGACGGCCAAGCTGCTCGCCGCCGACTGGGGCCTGCAGTTCGAGCACGTGCCCACGACCGGCGCCTCGCGCATCCCCTCGCTGCAGACCGGCAAGGCCGACCTCGTGATCTCGACGCTGTCGATCACGCCGGAACGCGCCAAGGTCATCGACTTCTCCAAGGGCTACGCCGTGCTGCGCACGGTGATCGCCGCGCCCAAGAGCGTGAACATCAAGAGCATGGCCGACCTCGACGGCAAGACCGTGGGCACGGTGCGCGGCACCACGCACGACACCCAGCTCACCAAGGAAGGCCCGAAGGGCATGAAGCTGGTGCGCTACGAGGACGACGCCACCGAGGCACAGGCCTTCCTGTCGGGCCAGGTCGACATCTTCTCGACCGCCGAGCTGCTGGTCGCGCCGATCGACAAGAAGAACCCGGCCCGCCAGGTCGAGGTGAAGTTCGTGCTCGACACCTTCAAGCTCGCCGTCGGCGTCAAGAAGGACGAGGCGCGGCTGCTCGCGGAAGTCGACAAGTGGATCGCGACCAACCTCAAGAACGGCAAGCTCGACGCGATCTACAAAAAGTATCACGGCAACGGCCTGCCCGACGTCATCCTGAACCAGTAGGAGCGGTCATGAAGCTCGCTGCCTGGCTGCGCCCGATACTGGGCGCAGCGTTCGCTGTCCTTGCGGTCGTCGCTCCTGTCGCGTTCGGCGCGACGGCCCAGGCCGACACGCTCGATGACATCAAGAAGGCCGGCAAGATCCGGATCGCCATCGACCTCGCGATCCCGCCCTTCGGCATGACCGACGAAAAGATGCAGCCGGCCGGGTCCGACGTCGACCTGGCGCGCCTGCTCGCCAAGGATCTCGGCGTCCAGCTCGAGATCGTAACGACCACGGGGCCGACGCGTATCCCGTTCCTGCAGACCAACAAGGCGGACCTCGTCGTGTCGACGCTGTCGATCACGCCGGACCGCGCCAAGGTGATCGACTTCACGATCCCCTACGCCGACCATCCGTCGGTGATCGCCGGGCTGAAGACGGCCACGATCAAGCAGATGTCGGACCTCGACGGCAAGAAGGTCGCGGTCGTGCGCGGCACGACGCAGGACGCCGACCTCACGCGCCAGGCCAAGGGCGCGCAGCTGATCCGCTACGAGGACGACGCCACCATGGCGCTGGCCTTCGCGTCGGGCCAGGTCGACATCATCGCGACCGCACGGTCGCTGCTGCCGGCCATCAGCAAGAAGAATCCGGCGCGCACGCTCGAGCCCAAGATCACAATGCAGACGAACTACCTGGCGATCGGCATGCGCAAGGACGAGCCGAAGCTGCTCGCCTGGGTGAACGACTGGGTGCGCACCAACCTGCAGAACGGCAAGCTGATCGCCATCTACAAGACCCATCACGGGATCGACATCGATCCTGCCATGCTCCTCAAGGCCGGCGGCTGACCGCCGGCCGGGTCCATGTCCTACAAGTTCGACTTCGAGTTCCTTGCCGAGCGCTGGCCCGACTTCGTGGCCGGCGCCTGGCTCACGATCCAGCTCACGGTGGCGTCGATCGCGCTCGGCTTCCTGCTGGGTACGGTCTGCGCGCTGGCCCGCGTCTACGGCGGCCCGGCGGTCCGCCGTGTTGTCGGCGTCTATGTCGAGGCGATCCGCAACACGCCGCTCCTGATCCAGATCTTCATCGTCTATTTCGGCCTCTCGAGCCTCGGCCTCAAGCTCAGCGCCGAGGTCTCGGCGATCGTGGCGCTCACCGTGAACATGGGCGCCTACACGACCGAGATCATGCGGGCGGGCATCCAGTCGATCCAGCGCACCCAGCTCGAGGCCGCCGATTGCCTGGGTCTCACCAAGCTGCAGACCATCCTGCACGTCGTGCTGCTGCCGGCGATGGAGCGCGTCTACCCCGCGCTCTCCAGCCAGTTCGTGCTGCTGATGCTCGCCTCCTCGATCACCTCGCAGATCTCCGCCGAGGAGCTGACCGCGACCGCCAACCTCGTGCAGTCCGACACCTATCGCAGCTTCGAGGTCTACGTGATCGTGGCGGTGGTCTATCTCGCCCTGTCGGCGCTCTACCGCTTCGCGCTGTGGGCGATTGGGCTCGTGCTGTTCGAGCGCCGCCGCAAGCTGGGGACGCCGCTGTGATCCAGCTCAGCGCCAACCATATCCTCTATCTCGTCGAGGCGGCGCGCTGGACGGTGCTGCTGTCGCTGATCGCCTTCGCGGGCGGCGCAATGGTCGGCCTGCCGCTGGCGCTCATGCGCGTTTCACGCTCCGCCCTGCTACGCGGGCTGGCCAGCGTCTACATCCAGGTCGTGCAGGGCACGCCGCTGCTGATCGTGCTGTTCCTGTCGTATTTCGGCCTCGGCATCCTGGGCTACAAGCTCGACCCGCTGATCGCCGCCGGACTCTCCTTCACCATCTACGCTGCGGCCTTCCTGGCTGAGATCTGGCGCGGCTGCATCCAGGCGGTGCCCAAGACGCAGTGGGAGGCGTCGGACTGCCTCGGCCTCAATCCGGTGCAGCAATATGCCTACGTGATCCTGCCGCAGGCCGTGCGCATCGCCACGCCGCCCACCGTGGGCTTCATGGTGCAGATCGTGAAGAACACCTCGCTCGCCTCGGTGATCGGCTTCGTCGAGCTCGCGCGCGCCGGCCAGATCGTCAACAATTCGACCTTCGAGCCGTTCGCCATCTTCGCCATCGTCGGGGCCATCTATTTCGCCATCTGCTACCCGCTGTCGGTGGCCAGCCGCCATCTCGAGAGGAAGGCCAATGCCGGAAGGTGACGCCGTCGTCCGTATCCGCGACGTCGTGAAGGAGTTCGGCCCGTTGCGCGTGCTGGACGGCGTGGGCTTCGAGGTGACGCGTGGCCAGACCGTGGCGATCGTGGGCCGCAGCGGCTCCGGCAAGAGCACGCTGCTGCGCTGCGTCGCCGGCCTCGAGACCATCCAGGCGGGCGAGATCGAGGTTTGCGGTCACCCCGTCGGTCGGCCGGGAAGTGCCGCGCGCGCGCAGCTCCGGCGCGACGTCGGCATGGTGTTCCAGAGCTACAACCTCTTTCCTCATCTCACGGTGGAGCGGAACATCACGCTCGCGCTGACGCTCGTGAAGAAGCAGTCGCGCGACGAGGCGAAGAAAAGAGCGGCGGACGTGCTGGGCATGGTCGGGCTGACCGACAAGATCGGCGCCTATCCCGAGCAGCTCTCGGGTGGCCAGCAGCAGCGCGTGGCGATCGCGCGCTCGCTCGCCCTGCAGCCGCAGGTCATGCTGTTCGACGAGGTGACCTCGGCGCTCGATCCCGAGCTCACCGCCGAGGTGCTGGGCGTCATGGAGGACCTGGCACGCCGCGGCATGACGATGATCACCGTGACGCACGAGATGGGCTTCGCCCGCCGCGTGGCCGACCTCGTGGTGTTCATGCACAAGGGCAAGGTCTGGGAGATTGGCCCGACCGCCGAGCTATTCGCCGAGCCGAAGACGGCGGAGTTCCGCCAGTTCGTCGGCAGCGAGCTCTAGGCATGGCGATGAAGAAGGCGGTGCCGGCCGCCAGCCCCGACGCCTATGTGGCCGCGATCCGCGGCTGGCGCCGCGACTGTGTCGAGACGCTGCGAGCGGCGGTTCGCGGGGCGGCGGCCTTCGACGAGGTCATCAAGTGGGGCCATCTCGTCTACTTCGCCGGTGGCCCCGTCCTACTGATCCGCGCGGAAGAGGAGCGCGTGCTGTTCGGCTTCTGGCGCGGCAAGCGCCTGCGCGAGATCGAGCCCCGGCTGAAGCCTGGCGGCAAGTACGAGATGGCCACGATCGATATCCGCAAGGGCGAAGCCCTCGACGCCGACACAGCGCGCCGCCTCGCGAAGAAGGCCGCCTCGCTCAACAAGACGCTGGGCGATCCGACCAAAATCTAGGGTTCGCGCGAGCTAGCCGCCGGCGAAGAGCTGCTGGTCGCGGCGGGCGGCGCCTTCGTTGGCCATCAGGACAAGGCCATAGGTGATGGCCAGCACCAGGATCACGGTGGCGTAGAGCGCGTAGCCGGTGATGATGTGCGACAGGCTGCCGTCGATCACGTTGGTGGTCTCGAGCGCCAGGACGGTCCCCCGCACCACGCGCGCGATCGCCATGCCGACGAACGCCCAGACCACGACGGTGCGGCTCTGCAGGCCGTCGCGCGCCATGCCCCTGTGGAATTCCCAGGCCGTCGCCAGCGACAGCGCGCCGATGAAGAGGGTGAACAGTAGATAGGTGCTGCGCATGCCCTGGCCGTCGCCCGCCGCGAAGATGACAAAGAACAGCGCCATGAACAGACCGCACAGGCCCACGGTTATCCCGGCCTGGCGGCCAATGGTGAACTTGTCGCGGTTGGTGAGATACTGGCTGGTCCACACCACCGCGAACCCCGCGATGATCAGCGTGTCGGCGGCCAGCGTCGCGTTCACACTGCCGAATGGGCCGCGCCAGCGGAGCAGGAGCGTGCCGGCGTTGGCGAGGAGCAGGGCGCAGGCCCAGGCGCGCAGGCTGGGCGCGTCGCGGTGATGATACCAGGTGAGCAGGGCGGCGCCGGCGCCCAGCAGAGTCACGGCGACGCTGATCATGTAGAGGGTCTTGATATCCAGCATCAGGAAGCCGGGGGCGCCACCGACAGTCCCTTGACCTTGTGCTTCTCGATCAGGCTCGCCACCAGGCCCGACTTCTTGGCCTTTTCCACGAAGGCGGCGAGGAAGGCGGCGCCCGCCAGGTTGGGCCGCGCCGTGCCGACCGCCTGCTGCACGGCGGTGAACTTGCCGTCGAGGATCTTCAGGCCCGGCGCCTTCCCGACGTCCTTGAGCAGACCGGGTCGCAGGCCTGCCAGGACCTCGAGCTTGTCTGTCATGAACTTCTCGTAGGCGGCGTCGAGCCCGCTCACCTGGACGAGGGTGGCGTTCTTGATGTTGTTCACCAGCCAGAGGTCGTAGGCCGAACGCGCCGAGACGGCGATGCGCACACCCTTCTTGTCGACGTCGGCGATCGAGGTGATGGGCGAACCCGGCGGCACCATGTAGGTCGCCTCGATCTCGACATAGGCAGCGCTGAAGGCGATCTTCTCGGCGCGCTGCGGCTCGGCGCCGATCAGCCCGATGTCCCACATGTCCTTGCCGACCTGATCGCCGAGCTCGCCCGGCGACTTGAAGGGCACCAGCTTCACCGGCACGCCGAGCTCGGCGCCGATCGCCTTGGCCATGTCGGGCGCCACGCCTTCGGGGTCGCCCGAGGGGCTGCGGCCGGTGACCAGCAGGAAGTTGGAGAGGTTGATGCCGGCGCGCAGGGTGCCGGTCGGGGCGAGCTCTTTTCGGGCTTGGTCGGACATGGGCCGAGTGTATGGGCAACCGGCCGGCGATGGTAGATTGATCGGATGTCCCCCAAGCTCCCGTCCCGGCAGCTCACGGCGCGCTTGCGGAAGATCTGTCTCGCGCTCCCCGAGGCCACCGAGAAGGAGGCCTGGGGCGACCCGACCTTCCGCGTGCGCGACAAGATCTTCGCCATGGAAAAGCGCGGCGACGGCCGGGTCTCCATCTGGTGCAAGGCGCCCCCGGGCAGCCAGGCGACCCTGGTCGGGTCCGACCCCAAGATGTTCTTCGTGCCGCCCTATGTCGGATCGAAGGGCTGGATCGGCATGCGGCTCGACTCCGGACCCGACTGGGACGAGGTCGCGGCCGTCGTGCGCCGCAGCTATGTCCTCACCGCACCCAAGAAGCTCGCGGCGCTGCTCGATCTGCCGCTAGACTAGCGCCATGAACGAGATCGTCGTCGAGACCACCGGCGGGCGCGTCCGCGGCACCAGCGAGCGCGGCGTCGAGATCTTCAAGGGTATTCCCTATGCCGCGCCGCCGCTCGGCGAGCTGCGCTTCCGTCCGCCGCAGCGACCCGTGCCGTGGGCCGGCGTCCGCGACGCCACGGACTACGGCAACATGGCCGTGCAGAGCCGCAACGTCTTCGCGCTGCCCGACGACCTGCTGCGCATCTTCACCCTGGCCGGCACGCAGAAGCTCGACGAGGACTGCCTCACCCTCAACGTCTGGACCTCCGGCCGCGAAGGTGCCGACCGGCCTGTCCTCTTCTGGTGCCATGGCGGCGCCTTCATCACCGGCTCCGGCTCCTCGCCGTGGTCCGACGGCGCCAACCTCTGCCGCCTCGACGACGTCGTCGTGGTCTCGTTCAACCATCGCCTCGGCGCGCTGGGCTATCTCCACCTCGAGGACATCGCCGGCCCCGACTTCGCCGGCGCGGGCCTCGCGGGCGCGCTCGACATCCTGGCGGCGCTCGAATGGGTGTGCGACAACATCGCCCGCTTCGGCGGCGATCCGCGCAACGTCACGATCTTCGGCGAGTCGGGTGGTGGCGCCAAGGTAAGCGTACTGATGGCGCTGCCGGCGGCGAAGGGCCTGTTCCACAAGGCGATCATCCAGAGCGGCCCGGCCGTGCAGATGGCCAACCGCGAGGACGGCACGAAGACGGCGCGGCAGATGCTGGAGCATCTCGGTCTCGCGCCAGGGGAGGCCGGCAAGCTTCGCGAGCTGCCGGCCGCGAAGATCCTCGAGGCACAGGTGAAGGTGCTGTCCGGCATCAGCCGTGCCTCCTTCGCCGATCGCCGGCGGCTGGGTTTCAACCCGGTGATCGACGGCAAGGTCTTCCCGGGCGGGCCGTTTGCGCCGCATGCACCGCTCGCCTCGACGCACGTGCCGCTGATGATCGGCACCAACAAGGACGAGCAGACCCTGTTCATCGGCCATGCGCCCTGGGTGATCGGCGCGACGTTCGACAATCTTCCCGACGGGCTCGCGCCCTATCTCGGCGATCGCACGGCCGAGGTCATCGCGGCCTACCGCCGGGCACAGCCGACCTTCACGGCCGAGCGGATCGCCATCGCCATCGTCTCCGACCTCGGGGTCAGGGCGCCCTCGCTGCTGATGGCGGAGCGCAAGATCGCGCAGGGTGGCGCACCGGTATTCGTCTACCTCTTCGCCTGGGAGACGCCGGTGCTGGGCGGCCGCCTGCGCTCCTGCCACACGCTCGAGATTCCCTTCGTCTTCTCCAACCTCGATCGTGCGGAGCTGACGGGCGACGATCCGGCGCGGCTCGCGCTCGGCGAGACCATGAGCCGGGCGTGGATCGCCTTCGCGAGGAACGGCGATCCCAACCATCCCAACCTGCCCGTGTGGCCGCCTTATGGGACCCGCCTGCGCCACACCATGATCTTCGACACGGTGTGCCATCTCGACATTGACACCTACGGCGCCGAACGGCGCGTCTGGGAGACGAAGCCGTGAAGATTACCGACGTTACCCTGACGCTGTTCGCCTGGGACGACATCCCGCCCACCACCTACGGCGCCCATACCGGCCGCTTCTCCGGCAAGAGCGCGCTCGGGCTGCTGCGGCTCATCACCGACGAGGGCGTCGAGGGCCACGCCTTCCTGGGCTCGGCGATGAACCCGGCGACGACCGACGGGCAGGGGCTGATCACGCATCTGAAGCCCGTGCTGATGGGCAAGAACCCGCTGCACAGGGAGCAGCTCAACCAGGAGATCTGGAAGCGCCAGCGCTCGGCCGGCGTACGCGCCATCGGCGCGGCCGACGTGGCGCTGTGGGATCTCGTGGGCAAGGCGATGGGCCAGCCGATCCACCGCCTGCTCGGCACCTACCGCGAATCGGTGCCGGCCTATGCGAGCTCGGCGGTGCTGGCCTCGCCCGAGGCCTATGCGGACGAGGCGGTGCAGTTCAAGGAGAACGGCTGGGCGGCCTACAAGATCCATCCGCCGACGCGCTGGAAGGAGGACATCAAGGTCTGCGAAGCAGTGCGCAAGGCGGTCGGCGACTACACGATCATGCTCGACTCGACCTGGAGCTACGACTATCCGGCGGCGGTGCGCGTGGGCCTCGCTGCGCAGGAGCTCGGCTTCTACTGGTACGAGGATCCGCTCGCCGACCAGGACATCTACAACTACGTGAAGCTGAAGCAGCAGCTGTCGATCCCGATCATGGCGACCGAGTATCCGCAGACCGGCCTCGATTCGTACCAGCCGTGGATCATGCAGCAGGCGACCGACTACCTGCGCGGCGACGTGGCGGTGAAGGGCGGCATCACGACGCTGGTGAAGACCGCGCATCTCGCCGAGGCCTTCCGCATGAACTACGAGGTCCATCACGGCGGCAATTCGCTGAACAACATGGCCAACCTCCATGTCATCGGCGCCATCCGAAACACCGAGTTCTTCGAGGTGCTGCTGCCGGACGCCGCGCAGAAGTACGGGCTGGAGAAGGACATCGTGGTCGGCATGGACGGGCTGGTGCACGTGCCCAACGGGCCGGGCCTGGGCGCCGCGATCGACTTCAAGCTGATCGAGAAGAAGAAGCTGGCGATCCTCGCCTAGATCGAGAAAGCCATGATCGTCGACTGCCACGCGCACATCTTCACGCACTGGCTGGGCGCCTGCGGGCATCCCTCGCGCGAGATCCACAAGCGTTACCTGCAGCGCGTGGTGACGCGCACCGTGGCGCCGACGTACCGGCTGCGCGACGGCGCGCGCGCCGACACCAAGGCGTTGTTCAAGGCGGGCGTGGAGAGCTGGGAGGGGCTCGCCGACGTCGACTTCCGCGTGGGCCGCTTCGGGCTGCTCGAGTTCCGCCACGAGGGCGAGGAATACGGCGTGCAGTACATGCCGGCCAACATGCAGGAGATGGTGGCACCGCCCGAGCTGATGCTGGCGCAGATGATGAATGCGGGCGTCGACCGCTGCATCCTGCAGGCGGGCGGCGGCTACGGCGCCATGACGGAGATGAACGCCTTCGCCGGCCGGCAGTATCCCGACCGCATGACCGGGCTGATGCATGTCGACGAGGCGATGGCGGGGACGCCCGCCGCGCTCGCCGAGGTCGACCATGCCTACGACGCGCTCGGCCTGCGCGGGCTCTACTACGGCGTCGATGCGATGGCGCGGCACGGCTTTCCCTGGCCGCTCGACGGCAAGGAGCTGGCGCCGTTCTGGGACAAGCTCGCGGCGAGGGACATCGCCCTCTGCTTCGAGATGAGCTCGGGTCCGGGCTACGACCTCGCGGGCTACATGGCGAACCTCACTGCGTTCGGCCGCGTGCTCAAGCGCCATTCGTCGCTCCGCGTCCACATGGCGATGAGCCCGCCCGTCGCGTTCTTTGCGCGCAATGGCCGCTACCAGTTCCCCGACGAGGCGCTGGCGGTGTGGCGCCACGAGCCGATGGTGCTGGAGGCGATGTTCCCCATCACCTACGGCGGCGTGTGGGACTATCCCTATCCAGAGGCGCAGGCACTGATCGAGGACATGAAAAACCTGTTCGGCGCGGGCCGGCTGATGTGGGGCTCCGACATGCCGAATGTCGAGCGCTTCTGCACCTACAAGCAGTCGCTCGACTACGTGCGGAAGTACTGTCCCTTCCTGACGGCGCGCGAGAAGGACCTGATCCTGGGCGACACCTGCGCCGCCTTTTACGGGATTCCGGCGCAATAAAGTTACCGCAACTCCGCCGCGCAGGGGGCGTTGCTGGGGCATCCGGAATTCCAGGAGGTCCCCCCATGATCAAGCGTTCGTTGCTTACCATCGCCCTGGTTGCGTCGGCCGGCGCCGTGCATGCCCAGGGCGAGCCCGCCGATCCCTATGGTCGTCCGTTGCTCGGCCGCGGCGACTGGGTACGCCAGCCCGGCGATCAGCCCGGCCCGTCGAACGGCAGCGGCATGAACCCGCGGATGACCACGACAACGACAGTGACCAGCGGCGGGATGGCCGCCGTCCCGCCGCCGATGGCCGCGCCCATGCCGGCTCCCGCGCCGATGCCGGCCGCGACCTTCCAGACCAACACGGTCGCCAACACCGTCGTGGGCGAACCACGCGATCCCTACGGCCGTCCGCTGATCGGGCGCAACGACTGGGTCCGCCAGCCGGGCGACCAGCGCGGCCCGGCGGGCGCCGGCGTCTCGGCTTCGGCCGGCGTCGCGGCCCCGTACGCTGCCCCCAACATGGCGGCGGCGCCGTCGGCCTCGGCGGACGCCCAGCTCGGCTCCGGCCCGCATCCCGTGGCCTTCCGCGACGAGTTCGGCTTCCGCTACGACGCCCAGGGCAACCGCCTCGACGCGCGCGGCTACGTGATCTCGCCGCAGACCCGCTAACTGTTCGTTCCGGCAATCGCCAGGCCCGGCGTCGCAAGGCGCCGGGCCTTGCTATTGTGGGGCATGGATGCTCCCACGATCGCGATCTACATCGATGCCGACGCCTGCCCGGTGAAGGCGGAAATCTACCGCGTGGCCGAGCGCTACCGCCTCAAGGTGTTCGTCGTGAGCAACGCCTTCCTCAACGTGCCGCGCGACCCGCGGCACGAGCTCGTCGTGGTGAGCGACAGCTTCGACGCGGCCGACAACTGGATCGCCGAGCGTGCCGGCGAGGGCGACATCGTGGTGACGGCCGACATCCCGCTCGCCGACCGCTGCCTGAAGAAGGGCGCGGCGGTGATCGGCACGACGGGCGTGCCGTTCACGACCTCCTCGATCGGCATGGCGATGGCGAGCCGCGAGCTCCTGTCCAATCTCCGGGCGATGGGCGAGGTGACGGGTGGGCCGAAGCCGATGACGGCGCGCGACCGCTCGCGCTTTCTCTCGGCCCTCGACGCCGCGATTCAGCGCCGGTCGAGCCAGACGTCCTCGAAGCGGAAGCCGTTGTAGGAGCTGTTGATCTGCGGGACGTAGCCCTTGACGTAGGGCTGCCAGCAGGTCGCGGCGCGGTTCCACACCAGCGGCGGGCGGGCGGCGTCGGCCAGCAGCTTCATGTCGATGTCCCAGGCGATCTTGCGGCGCTTGTCGAGGTCGAGCTCGGTCGACTGCGTCTCGAACATGCGCTCGATCTCGGGATTGCAGTAGCGGCTGTAGTTGCGCTCCGAGCGGCAGGCGAAGGTCTCGTAGAAGGCCTGGTCGGGATCGTCGACGGCGTTGCCGGTGGTCTCGAGCGCCAGCGAATAGTCGCGGCGGCCGATGCGCGTGTACCAGTGCGAGGTCTCCGCCACGTCGAGGCCGGCCTCGATGTAGATGTCCTGGAGCTGGTTGGCGAGCACGGCGGCCGGGCTGCGGTAGAGCGAGACAGCGCGGGTGAAGATCTTGATCGCCAGCGGCTTGTCGGGACCGTAGCCCGCCTTGCGCATCAGGGCGCGGGCCTCCTCGCGGTTCTTCTCGAGGTCGGGGCCGAAGCCCGGCAGGGTGGCCAGCACCTCGGTCGGCATGCCCCACAGTCCGTCGGGCGGCGGCTGCAGGTGGCCGCCGATCGTGCCGCTGCCCTCGGTCAGGGCGTCCATGAAGCCCTGGCGGTCGAGTGCCAGGACCAGCGCGCGGCGGATGTCGGGATTGTCGAACGGGGGCGATTCCCGGTTCAGCATGATGTTCGTGTTGTTGTTCATCGCCGTCGCCTCGCACATCACGCGCGGCGACTGTCGCCGGACATCCCTGAGCTGGGTCATGTTGACGTCGCTCGGGAAGGTCATGTCGTAGCGGCCGGCGACGAAGCTCAGCAGCGCCGTCGAACGGCTGGCGACCACAGAGAACTCGATGGCGTCGAGAAGCGGCTTGCCGTCCTTCCAGTAGTCGGGATTGCGCACCAGACGGATGCGGTCGAACTGGTTGAAGGATTCGAGCTTGAAGGGACCGGTACCAACCGGCTTGGTCCGCATCTGGGCGAGCGGCACGTGGCAGGGGTAGATGGGCGAGAAGCCCGAGGCCAGCAAGCTGAGCAGCGCGGGCTGCGGCCGGTTGAGATGGACCGTCACCTCGTAGTCGTTCGACGACTGGACGAAGTTGATGTTGTTAAACCAGGTGCCGCGCGGGTTGAAGCGCAGGCGGTGCCGTGCCCGGCCGGTCCACAGGTTGAAGGTGCACTCGACGTCGCTCGCGGTGAACGGCGTGCCGTCATGCCACTTCACGTCGCGTCGCAGCTTGAAGGTGAGCTCGGTCTTGTCGTCGTTCCAGGTCCACGACTCGGCGAGCTCGGGCACGATGGCGTCGGGCGTGTTCTGGGCCACGCCCTGGTCGAACATCACGAGATTGTTGAAGACCGGCATGAAGGCGACGACCGTCGAGGCGTTGGTCTCCTCCAGGATCGACGCGCTGGTCGGGTTGTCGCGATGGAAGATGCGCAGCACGCCGCCATTTCGCTGTGCCCATGCAGAATCGCACCAGCACAACATGGCGACCAGACCGACGAGCAGCACCCTCAAACGCATTCCTAGACCTTCGCCCACACACGACAACGCGGCTTCGTACGGCAGCTTACATCGCCCTGCCGTTGCCGGAAGTTTCATTCCTGCACAGTAAAGGCGAATGCATCCACTTCGGAAGCGATCAGAGTTGCTGAAGATACAAAAGTTACACCGCCAACCGCATCGCCGAAGAATAGCGCGGACAGACCTCCTTCGCGAAGCGGGTCATCATGCGCTGGCGAAGGGCGATCGGCGTGCCGGGGGTGGCCGAGGAGACCATGAAATAATTGAATCCGAGGGCGGCGAGCTGGTCGATGCGCCGGCAGATGGTCGCCGGGCTGCCGACCAGGTTGGAGTCCATGAACGGGCCCAGCTCCGCCGGGTCCGTAAGCTTCCGCAGGTTGGCGAACATTCGACTAAAGTCTTGGTATTCCGGGATATCTGCCCACGGGTTGGAGTCGGACTCATAGTGGGTGCATTGGAGGTCGAAGTAGGGCGGGTAGTACTTTCGGCCGAGCTCGCGGGCCTCCTCGTCAGTGTCGGCGATGAACATCTTGACCGAGATCGGCAGGATCGGGTCGCGGGCGGCGGTCCCCGCCTTGGCCCGCCAGCGCTCCAGGATCTTGGCCAGGAGCTTGTCCGGGAAGGTCGACAGGCAGATCGGCGCCACGCCCAGGTCGCCCATCACCTCGGCGCTGGCCGGGCTGCCGATCGCCCCATAGAAGCGCACCTTCTTCTTGGTCGGGTCGGGCCGGAGCTTGATCGGCTTGTCGATCTTCCAGAACGGCCCGTCATGGGTGAACGGCTCGCCGCGCAACCCCTTCTCGACGATGCGGTAGCACTCGGCGAAACGGGCGCGCGCCTCGTTCATGTCGACGTTGTAGGCGTCGTATTCCATCTTGGCGGTGCCGCGGCCGATGCCGAGGTGGAGCGTGCCGCTCGTCATGCTGTTCAGCATGGCGATCTCTTCGGCTAGCCGCAGCGGATGGTACCAGGGCAGCACCAGCACCGAGGTGCCGAGCGAGAGGTCGGGGAAGGCCGCCGCGATGTGCGCCATGAAGAGCAGCGGGCTCGGCGTCGGATAGTAGTCGCTGAAATGGTGCTCGAGCAGCCAGGCCGCGTCGTAGCCCAGCTTCCGGCCGAGCGCGCAATCGTCCAGCACCTCGCGATAGAGTGCCTGGTCGGACTTGTGCACGTCGCTGGCCGGGGCCGCCTGAAACCCGAACGCTATGTCGCCCATCGCCGTTCCTCTCCGTTGTCCCAGACTATATAAAGCCGGGGGCTTGATGGGGAGGGTTCGATGGGAACGATGACACGCCGCATTGCGGCATTGGGACTTGTGCTGGCGACGCTGCTGCCGGGCGGGGCGCAGGCCCAAAAGAAGGTCGTGATCTACACCTCGAACGAGAGCACGCTGAACGATCTCGTGTTCGCGGCCTTCACAAAGGAGACGGGCATCGCCGTCGAGCCGGTCGTGGCGGGATCGGGCGTCGTGATCCGCCGCCTCCAGGCCGAGAAGGACCGTCCGCTGGGCGACATCATCTGGGGCGTCAGCCGCTCGCTGCTGCAGACCAACAAGGCGCTGTTCGCGCCCTACGCTTCGAAGAACAAGGACGCCATCCCGGTCGAGTATCGCGACCCGACCGATCTGTGGATCGGCAACAATTTGCATCTGCTCGTGATCCTGCAGAACACCAAGATCCTGCCGGCCGACCAGGGCCCCAAGGGCTGGGACGATCTGCTCGACCCCAAATGGAAGGGCAAGATCGCCTTCACCGACCCGGCCAACTCGGGCTCGGCCTACTCGACGGTCACCCTGCTGGTCGACATGTGGGGCGGCGGCGATGCCGGCTGGAAGAAGGTCACTGCACTGTTCCGCAACCTCAAGATCCTGAATCGCTCGTCGCTGGTCTTCCAGGGCGTCGGCAACGGCGAATATCCGCTGGGCATCTCGCTCGAATATGCCGGCCCGATGTGGGCGGCGGGCGGCGCGCCGGTGAAGACGATCTATCCCGCCGACGGCACGATCGCCGCGATGGAAGGCGTCGCCGTCATCAAGAACGGCCCCAACCCGGCCGAGGCGCAGGCCTTCGTCGACTTCGTGAACCGCAAGGACGTGCGCGAGATGATCCTGAAGGCCACGTTCCGCCGGCCGACGCGCACCGACCTCGACCTGTCGACCCTGCCGGGCGGCATGCCCGCGCTCTCCTCGCTTAAGATGCTGAAGTACGACGAGGACGGCTGGGGCGACAAGCGCAAGGAGACGCTGGAGAAGATCAAGGACCTGATCCAGGAGACGCGCTGAGCGTGACCGGGATCGTCATTGAAGGTGCCGCCCGTACATTCGGGACGGTGCGGGCGGTCGACGGCGTCGACCTGACGGTGGGCGACGGCGAGTTCTTCACGCTGCTGGGGCCTTCCGGCTGCGGCAAGACCACGTTGCTGCGCATGATCGCGGGCTTCTGCGAGCTAGATGCCGGCCAGATCCGCTTCGGCACGCGCCGCATCGACACGCTGCCGGCGCACACCCGCGACATTGGCATGGTGTTCCAGAACTATGCGGTGTTCCCCAACCTCACCGTGGCCGGCAACGTGGCCTACGGGCTGAAGGCCCGGAAGGTGGCGGGCGCGGAACTCGCCAAGCGAGTCGAAGAGGCGCTCGCCCTGGTCCAGCTCGCGGGCTACGGCGAGCGCTGGCCGCACCAACTGTCCGGCGGGCAGCTCCAGCGCGTGGCCATCGCCCGCGCCCTCGTGATCCGGCCGCAGGTCCTGCTGTTCGACGAGCCGCTCAGCAACCTCGATGCGCGGCTTCGCGTCAGCATGCGGGCCGAGATCCGCGAGCTGCAGAAGTCGCTCGGCATCACCGCGATCTACGTCACGCACGACCAGGAGGAGGCGATGTCCGTCTCCGACCGGATCGCGTTGATGCAGAGCGGCAAGCTCGAGCAGGTGGGCGCCCCGGCCGAGATCTACCGCAAGCCCGCCTCGCGCTTCGCCGCGGAGTTCATGGGCACGACCAACCTCATGCCGTTCGGCGCGCTGCGGCCCGAGGCGTTGCGCCTCGCCGCCGAGGCGCCGGCCGGCTGGCCGCGCCTCGAGGGCCAGGTCGCTCACGTCGAGATGCTGGGCCCGATCACACGCGTCGATGTCCGCCTCGGCGACGGCGGCATCGTGCGGGCCGCGTTCCTCGACGAGCCTGCTCGTGCGCTGCGTATGGGTGACGCGGTGGCGCTGGCCTACGATCCGGCGCGGGTGGTCGCACTGCCGTGACCCTGTCGATCCCGCACCAGCAGCGGCTGCCCGTCGTCATCGGCGCGCTGGGCTTCCTGTTCCTTGGCCTCTTCCTGCTCTATCCGCTGTTCAGCGTGTTCAGCGCCAGCGTGCTGGACGGCGAGGGCGAGAAGTTCACCTTCGCCAACTACGTGAAGATCCTGAGCCGCCCGTTCTATCGCGGCGCCGTCACCAACACGCTGCTGATCGGCGTCGCGGCGACCTGCACGACCATCCTCATGTCGGTGCCGCTCGCGTTTGCGCTGGCGCGGCTGCCGGTGCCGGGCAAGGCCGCGATCATCGCGCTGGCGGCCATGCCGCTGGTGCTGCCGTCCTTCGTCAGCGCCTACGCCATCGTGCTCCTGCTCGGCCGCGCCGGCATCTTCACGCAGGGGCTGAACGCGATCGGCATCGGCTTCGGCTCGATCTACGGCGCCGGCGGCATCATCCTGGTCTATACGCTGACCCTCTATCCCTACGTGCTGCTGCCGACCATGGCGGCCTTCAAGGCGGTCGACGTCTCGGTCGAGGAGGCCGCGCAAAGCCTCGGCTCCTCGCCGCGCCGCACGCTCTGGACCGTGACGCTCCCCATCGTCCTGCCGGCGATCCTGGCCGGCGGTCTCTTGGTATTTATCGAGACGCTGGAGAATTTCGGCGTGCCGTTCGTGCTGGCCGAGGACATGCCGATCTTCGCCGTCGAGGCCTTCAAGCTGTTCGTCGGCGAGACCGCGCCCAATCCGTCGTCGGCCGGCGTGCTGGGCGTTCTGCTGATCCTGATGGCGTCGCTGGTGCTGCTGGTGCAGCGCCGCTTCCTGTCGCGCCGCCGCTTCGCCACCGGCGCGCGCTCGGCACCGCCCATCCTGAAGGTCGGCCTCGGTCTCAAGGTCGCGGCGACGGTCTACTGCTGGGCCGTCGTGCTGCTGGCACTGGTGCCGTTCTTCGCCATCGTCGTGTTGTCGTTCATGGAGTTCCGCGGCCCCGTGCTGCATCCGAACTTCAGTCTGGCCAACTTCGAGGCCCTGTTCGACCGCGCGATGCGGCCGCTCATGAACACGCTGCTGTTCGCCACCCTGGCCGCGATCGGCGTCACCTTGGTGGGCGTTCCCATCGCCTACGTGGTGACGCGGGTGCGCTCGGCGCTCGCCTCGCTGCTCGACGTCATCGCGACGCTACCGTTCGCAGTGGCGGGCACCGTGCTCGCCATCGGCTTCGTCGTGTCGTTCAACAGCGGCTGGCTGATCCTGACCGGCGGACCGTTCATCATGGTGCTGGTCTACACGGTGCGTAAGGTGCCGTTCGCGGTGCGCTCCTCAAGCGCCATCCTGCACCAGATAGATCCGGCGCTGGAGGAGGCCTCGATCAGCCTCGGCCGCTCGCCGCTGCAGACCTTCGGGCGCATCCTCGTGCCGCTGATGCTGGGCGGCATCCTGAGCGGCTTCGTGCTGACCTGGGTGACGATCGCGTCGGAACTGAGCGCCACCGTCGTGCTCTACAGCGGCCAGTGGCGGACGCTGACGGTGGTGATGTTCCAGGCCCTGGAAGGCGGCGGCGGCGGGCTCGCGACGGCCGCGGCCTCGACGCTGATCATCGTGACGCTGGTGCCGATCGCGCTGCTCTACCGGCTGTTGCGTCGCTACGAACTCGGGGCCTGATCGCCGAGCGACGTCAGGCCGCGCGGTTCTTCAGGATTTCCCAGGCCCGGCGGAAGGTCTGCGCCATTTCCTCGGCCGGTACGGCGCCCGAGAACAGCACATGGCCCTGCAGCGCGAAGCTCGGCACGCCCTGGATGCCGGCGTTGCGCGCCATCTGGTCGGCCGCCAGCACTTCCTTGCGGCCCTCGTCGCCGGCCAGCATGGCCAGCACCTCGGCGCGGTCGAGCCCGCCCTCGGCGCCGATGTCGGCCAGGATCTTGGAGTCGCCGATGTCGGCGCCCTTGCAGAAATAGCCCTCGAACAGCTCCTCGACGACCGCGTCCTGCAGGCCCTTTTGGCCGGCGAAGCGGATCAGCCGGTGGGCGTTCACGGTGTTGGGCGTGCGGGTGAGCTTCTCGAGATGGAACTCGAGGCCGACCGACGCGGCGGTCTCGGTGATGCGCTGGTCGAGCTGCTTCGACCGTTCGAGGCTGCCGAACTTGGCAATGCGGTACTTCTCGCGCTCGACGCCTTCGGGCGGCATGTCGGGGTTGAGCTGGAAGGGATGCCAGGCGACAGCGACCTTGCACTGGTTGGTCGCCAGGATATCGAGCGCGCGCTCGAGCTGGCGCTTGCCGATGTAACACCAGGGACAGATCGCGTCTGAGATGACGTCGATGCGACCGACCGGATGGGCCTGATCCATGGCTTGTTTCCTTCCCTATTACGGCGAATCGTATACCCGTCGAGTTTTCCGGGCAACGAGAGGGACTCCATGGACAAGCCGAAATACCGCTCTGCGCTGATCGTGGGCACTGGCCCCGGCCTCAGCGCCTCGCTCGCCCGCCTGTTTGCCCGCAACGGTCTTGCCGTCAGCCTGGCCGCCCGCGAGACGGGAAAGCTCGGCGAGCTGGCCAGGGAGACGGGCGCCTCCGTCCATGGTTGTAACGCCGCCGATGCCCGCGATGTTGCGGGCCTGTTCGAGGCGCTGGACGCGGCCGGCAAGACTCCCGACGTCGTGGTCTACAACGCCAGCAACCGGGTGCGCGGCGCCCTGGTCGACCTGGCGCCCGACGACGTGAAGCGCGCCATCGAGATCAGCGCCTTCGGCGCCTTCCTGGTCTCGCAGCAGGCGGTGAAGCGCATGCTGCCCAAGGGCCATGGCGCGGTGCTGCTGTCGGGCGCGACCGCGGGCGTGAAGGGCTTCGCGCTCTCGGCCACCTTCGCCATGGGCAAGTTCGCGCTGCGCGGGCTGGCGCAATCGATGGCGCGCGAGCTCTCGCCCAAGGGCATCCATGTCGCCCATTTCGTGATCGACGGCGGCATCCGGAGCGCGGCACGGCCGGTGCCGGCCGAGACGCCGGACAGCCTGCTCGATCCCGACGCCATCGCCGATACCTACTGGCACGTGCTGCAGCAGCACCGCAGCGCCTGGAGCTGGGAGGTCGAGGTCAGGCCCTGGGTCGAGAAGTTCTAGGCTTCAGGCGGCCGCGACGATCTCGATCTCGACCAGCCAGTCGCTGAGCAGCGTCTGCACGACGATGGCCGTGGTCGGCACGATGCGGCCCTTGAGGGCGGCGAGCCGCGCGTTCTGGTTCACCTCGGCGTAGGACGCGTCGCGCAGGTAGCTCGTGACGCGCACGACATTGTCGACCGTCATGTCGGCACTCGCCAGGATCGTGGCGATGTTGGACCACACCAGCGCCACCTGCTCGGCCAGCGTCTTGCCGGCCACGCCCTCGGCATCGAGGCCCATCGTGCCGCTGACATAGAGGAAGCGGCCGGGGTTGCGCACTTCCAGCGCGTGCACGTAGTCGGGCGTCGCGGCGTAGATGCCCGCCGTCGGGTTGCGAACGATCGTTTCCATGGAAGCTCCTAGAGTACGGCTTCGAGCAGGCGTCGCGCTTCGTGCAGGTCGGTCAGCACGCGCAATGCTTTTTCACGCACCTCGGGGTGCGGCTCCAGTATGTCGGGCACGATGAAGGCCATGGCGCCCGCCGCATGGGCGGCGGTGAGGCCGACGTTGGAATCCTCGAAGGCGACACAGCGGGAGGGCGACACGCCGAGGCGCCGGGCGGCTTCGAGATAGACGTCGGGTGCAGGCTTGGCGTGGGCCACGTCGTCGCGCGTCGCCACCGCCCGGAAGCGGCCGAGCAGGCCGGCGCGCCCCAGGTGGTTTTCGGCGGTGGTGCGGCCGGCCGAGGTGGCGACGGCGCAGGGAATGCCGCGGGCAGCAAGGAAGTCGAGCAGCTCGACCGCGCCCGGCTTCACCGGGATGCGCTCCTCCAGGAGGCCTCTTATGTGGGTCGAGAAATGGCCGCGGAACTCGTCGATGCTGAAGCCCTCGCCGTAGAACTCCGCGATCATGAGATTGCACTCGCGTCCCGGCACGCCGATCATCGCGTGGCAGAGCGAAAGCGGCATCTCGCGGTCGAGCCGCCGCGCTGCGGCCTGCATCGCCTGGATGTACAGCGCCTCCGTGTCGATCAGCAGACCGTCCATGTCGAAAAGGGCGGCCTCGACGGGTTCCTTGAGCATGCTTTCGTTCTAAGCTCGGCGCGGCCCAGAGCAAGAGGGGGAGAAAATTTCATGCGCATCCACAATCTGTATGTCGACGAAGCAGGCGAAACTCACTTCCGTGACATCGAGATCGAGTGGAAGCACGAGGGCCGTGGCGGCAAGACGTCCGCGACCTTGCCGGCGACCGGCATCATCTTCCGCGAGACGCCGGGCACCTACGACTACGAATGGCATCCCGCGCCGCGCCGGCAGTACATCATCAATCTCGATGCCGGCGTCTCGATCCAGGCGAGCGACGGCGAGACCCGCATCATCGGCGCCGGCGAGGTGATCCTGGTCGAGGACACGCACGGCAAGGGCCATTTCTCCAAGGCGATCGAGGGCAAGCTGCGCCACTCGATCTTCGTTCCCATCGAGTAGCGCGTTAGAGGCGACCATGAACGTCCAGACCCCGATCGATCCGACCAACCAACTCGTCGAGCAGGCCAAGAAGGTCCTGCCGGGCGGCAGCTTCGGCAACATGCCGGCCGAGGTGATCCTCAAGGAGGGCAGGGGCGGTCACATCTACGACGAAGCCGGCCACGAATATGTCGACTACCTGCTGGGCTCGGGGCCGATGTTCATCGGCCACGCGCATCCCAAGGTGACCGAGGCGGTGCAGGCACAGGTGCCGCTCGGCACGACCTTCTTCGGCAACAACCGCCACGGCATCGCGCTCGCCGAGGCGATCGTGGACGCCGTACCCTGCGCCGAGCAGGTGCGCTTCGTCTGTTCCGGCACCGAGGCCGACCTCTATGCGATGCGCGCCGCCCGCGCCTTCCGCAAGCGCGACAAGATCCTGAAGTTCGAGGGCGGCTATCACGGCATGAGCGACTATGCGCTGGTCTCGCTGGCGCCCAAGAACCCCGGCAATTTCCCGCGCGGTTCGGTCGACTCCGCCGGCATCCCGAAGTCCGTCATCGACGAGATGGTGGTCGCGGCCTTCAACGACATCGACATGGTGCGCAGCCTGATCGAGGAGCAGAAGGACGAGCTGGCCGGCGTCATCGTCGAGCCGTTCCAGCGCCTGATCCCGCCCAAGCCCGGCTTCCTCCAGGCGCTGCGCGAGGTCACCGCCGAGCACGGCATCCCGCTCATCTTCGACGAGGTCGTGACCGGCTTCCGCTTCGCCTATGGCGGCGCCCAGGAATATTACGGCGTGACGCCCGACCTCTGCACGCTCGGCAAGATCGTGGGCGGTGGCTTTGCGCTGGCGGCCATCGCCGGCCGCGCCGACATCATGAAGCACTTCGACCGGCTCGCCATGACCGACGAGGATTTCATCTTCCAGGTGGGCACGCTCTCGGGCAATCCGGTCGCCGCCGTCGCCGGCCTAGCCACGCTCGAGGTGCTGAAGCAGCCCGGCACCTACGAGGGGGTGTTCGCCACCGGCCGCGAGCTGATGGGCGCGCTCTCCGAGATGCTGAAGAAGGCCGGGCTCAAGGCGCAGGTGGTGGGCGAGCCGCCGCTGTTCGACATCGTCTTCACCGACCAGCCGATCAAGGACTATCGCGACACGCTGAAGGGCGATGCCGCGAAGCTGAAGCGCTTCAACCAGGTGCTGCGCGCCAACGGCATCATGAAGGGCGAGAGCAAGTACTATGTGAGCGTGGCCCACACCCGCGCCGACATCGAGCACACGATCGCGGCGTGGAAGAAGGCGATCGAGGCGGTGAAGTGAAGAAAGCCGTCCCTGCCAAGAAAGTC
>SCVT01000201.1 GCA_004296815.1 Reyranella sp.
CGCGTTACCGCGCCTGGAACGACCTGCCGGAGGGGACGCTCGGCCGCACGCTGGTCGAGTTCTATGCGAAGAACGGATTCAGCCTCCCCGGCGAGCGCAAGGGCTTTCCCGAGGCCGGCCTGTATCACGATCTCTGCCATGTCCTGGGCGGATACGGCACCGACCCGGAGGGCGAAGTCGAGGTCGCGTCCTTCACCGCGGGCTTCAAGGAAAAGACCCCGATCTTCATCCTGCTGTTTGCGGTGCTGATCTTCAGCGCCGGCGTGAACATGCGGCCCTCGAACGAGGATTTCACGACGGTCGGCGTCCTGGGCAAGCCCGGCATGGCCGAGCGCATGTTTGCCGCCATCGAGCGCGGCAACCACGTGAACCAGGACCTGTCCGACAAATGGGACTACTGGGCCTATGCCGCGCTGCCGCTCGACGAGGCACGACGTCGCCTCAACATCCTGCCGCGGGGCTGAGGGCCGAAACATTCCGTAACGTTCGGCAACGTTGGGTAACCAAACGTTATTTCACAGCCGGCGGCGCTTGCGGTTTCATGGCTCATCCTTCGACGGAGCCAGAGCCATGCAGGCCACCTACGATCTCGCCGCCCCCTCGCTGCAGGTCGACGTCATGCGGGAGATCTTCTCGCTCCTCGAGCCCTACCAGGTGGGCTCCAAGGGCCTCTCGCCGCAGACCGTGATCTCCAAGGGCCTGACCGTCGATTCGCTCACGATCATGGACGTGATCATGGAGCTCGAGGACCGCTTCGACGTCACCATCCCGATGAACGTGGCGGCCGACATCGTCACCATCGACCAGCTCGCCGAGGCCGTGGTTTCGCAGCGCGCACGCGCGTGAGATTTCTCCCCACACCATGAGATAAGTTCGCGAGCGGACGGCAGGCTGCGTGCTAGGTAGCCTGCAATGACTCCCGCCGAACGCCGGCAGATGATGCTGGCCGGGCCGATCGTGCCCACCATCCTCACCCTCGCCACCCCCAACGTGCTGAACGTGGCCATGCAGAGCCTGGTCAGCATCGCCGACGGCTTCTTCATCGGCCAGCTCGGCAGCACGACCGCGCTCGCAGCCCTCGCCCTCGTTTTCCCCGCCCAGATGACCTTGGGCATGATGTCGGCCGGCGCCATGGGCGGCGGCATCTCCTCGTCCGTGGCACGCGCGCTGGGCTCGGGCAACAAGGCGGCGGCCGAGGCGGCGGCGGCGCATGCGCTGGCCATCGCGCTCGGCATGGCGGCGCTGTTCGCGCTCGTGTTCGTGGGCTTCGGGCGGCTGATCTTCGGCGCACTGGGCGGCAGCGGCGCCGCGCTCGACGGCGCGGAGTCCTTCGCCACCATCCTGTTTCTGGGCTGCATCGCGCACTGGGTCGCCAACTCGATGGCCTCGGTGCTGCGCGGCACCGGCGACATGAAGACGCCCGGCCTCGCCCTGGTCGTGACCGGCGCGATCCAGATCCCGCTCACCGGCGCACTCACGTTGGGCTGGTTCGGCCTGCCGGCGCTCGGCATCCGCGGGCCAGCCATCGCGGCCGTGATCGTTTTCGCCATCGCCGCCGTCTGGATGCTGTGGCGCCTCACGGGCAACCGCTCCGCCATCAACCTGCACTGGCCGGCAGCCGGCTTTCGCTGGCCCGCCTTCCGCGACATTCTGAAGGTCGGCCTGATCGCCTGCCTGGTGGTGATCCTGACCAACGGCACCGTGCTGGTCGTCACCGGCCTGATCGGCCGCGAGGGCGACGCGGCCATCGCGGGCTACGGCATCGGCTCGCGGCTGGAATACATGCTGATCCCGATCAGCTTCGGCATCGGCGCGACGCTCACCGCGCTGGTCGGCACGAACATCGGCGCCAAGCAGTATGCACGCGCGCAGCGGCTGGCGTGGACCGGCGCCTTCATGGCGGGCGCGGCGGCGGCGCTCATCGGCATCGTCGTGGCGATCTGGCCCGACCTGTGGCTCGGCCTCTTCACCACCGATCCCAAGGCACTGGCCTCGGGCCGCCACTATCTCGGCATCGTCGGCCCCGCCTACGGCTTCTTCGGCATCGCCATGGCGCTCTACTTCGCCTCGCAGGGCACCGGCGAGATGTACTGGCCGGTCGGTGCCAACCTGACCCGCATCACCATCGCCGGCGGTGGCAGCCTGCTGGCGCTCGACCATTTCGGCTGGGGTGTGTCGGGTCTCTATGCCTGCGTCGCCACCGGCATCGTGGCCTTCTCCGCCGTTCTCGCCTTCTCGACGACACGCCGGGCCTGGACCGGATGATCCCGTCCGTTCGCAAACAGACGATAATTTCTCAGCTTCTGCGCAAACAATTCGATTGACCCTGACCGTAGGCCGGATTTAATTGCACCCAAGGTGCGATGAAGTTGCGGGCCCTATGATCATTGCTGTCATTGCCACCATCCTGTTCGTGGGGGGCCTGTTCGCCATCCTGAAATTCGGCTCGGGCGTCGAGACCGATGTGGCCATCACGATCACCACGATCACGACGGTGGCCGCAGGCCTCGTGGTGGGCGGAATCTTCGCGCTGCTGTCGCTCTAGTACGCTAGCGCCAGGGAGTCGGCGGCGGGATCGGGCACGGGCCCTCGACATCGACGGTCGTGAAATCGGCCGGGCTCACGATCTCGATGTATTCCATGTCCGGCGAGTAATCGAAGAGATAGTGCCGGATGCCGGGCCGCTGGTGCACGCAGTCGCCCGCCTTCACCAGCGTCTCCGTCGTCTCGTACATGAAGCGTGCCCAGCCCTTGAGCATGATGACGATATGGAAGCTCGCCTCGTGATAGTGCCAGCCCGTGCCCTCCTCGGGCGGCAGGTTCGCCTTCACGAGCTGCGCGATCACCTGGCCGTTGGTCGCGGCGGCGACGCCGAGGTCGCGGTAGAGGAAGAAATCGCGCAGCCCGCCGCCCTTGTATTCGGTATCGCCCTCGGCAATGTGTGAAAAGGCAGTGGCGATGGCGGCCGCGATGGGGGGCTTGGCAAGGGTGTCGACGGTCATGGAAACCTCCTGCTGGCTGCCGTACACGGTGCAACTTCCGTGCCGCGGAAATGAGACGGATCGGTGAAGAATATCCTCATCATCGGCATCGGGGCCGGCGACCCTGACTACGTCACCGTGCAGGCGGTGAAGGCGCTGAACCGCGTCGACGTGTTCTTCCTCATGGACAAGGGCGCTTCCAAGTCGAAGCTCCGCGGCCTGCGCGAGGAGATCTGCCGGCGCCACATCGCGCCCGGTCGCG
>SCVT01000014.1 GCA_004296815.1 Reyranella sp.
TCGCCCGGCACGTTGATCAGCACCGAGGTGATGGTGCCGCCGTACATCGCGCCGTAGTAGATGGCGCACAGCATGATGATGGCGCCGGTGGCGTCGAGGTTGAAGGTGAGCGGGATCAGGATGGCGGTGCCGGCCGCCGGTCCCAGTCCGGGCAGCACGCCGATCAGCGTGCCGAGCACGCAGCCGGCCAGCGCGAACAGCAGGTACTTGAACGACAGGGCGGCGGCGAAACCGGCCAGCAGGTGGTGCAGCGATTCCATGGGTCAGGTCCAGAGCCGGCCGTCGGGCAGGAGCACGTCCAGCCAGGTGGTGAAGACATAGTGCACGCCGAAGCTGCCGAGCACCGCGAACAGCGCGATCAGCCACCAGCGTCGCTCGCCGAGCGCGATCACGAGGCCGGCGTTGAACACGAGCATGGCGAGCCGGAAGCCGATGAACTCCATCGCGACTGTCACCGCCGCCAGGCTGCCGATGATGGCGAACCAGCGTGCCGCGCCCGGCCCGCGCGGCAGGACGGGCGTTGCATCGGTCTCGGGATTCCGGGGCTCTCGCAGCGTCACGATCAGCAGCGCCACGGCGAGAGCCGCGCCGATCAGCGCCAGCCAGAACGGAAAGAAGCCCGGGCCGGGGCCCAGGCGATCCGTCAACGACAACAGCAACGACTGCCAGAGCGCGAACAGGCAGAACGCCAGCATCGCACCCGTCGCGATCAGCCGACCCTGGCGCATGCCTGGCGGCCCTCCCTGTGTTTCGCTTCTGGTTCTTCTTTTCTTGTTCTGCCGGGAGCATAGCTGCAAACAGGACGGGCGCAAATCGACACAAGTTCGGGAGGACACGGATGAACAGGCTGGACAACAAGGTCGTCTTTCTGTCCGGCGCCGCGCGCGGCATCGGCGCCGCCGCGGCGGCGCTGATGGCGAAGGCCGGCGCCAAGGTGGCGATCGGCGACGTGCTGGAGGAGCGCGGACGGCAGACGGCGAAGGAGATCGGCGCCGATGCGATCTACGTGAACCTCGACGTCACCAGCGAGGCGAGCTGGGCCGCGGCGATGGACGCTACGGTCGCGAAGTTCGGCAAGCTCGACGTGCTGGTGAACAATGCCGGCATCTTCAACGGCAAGGGTGTCGAGGAGGCGAGCCTCGACGACTGGCACAAGCTCGTGGCCGTCAACCTGACCGGCGTGGTGCTGGGCACGCGCGCGGCGCTGCCGCATCTCAAGAAGACCAAGGGCAACATCGTCAACCTGGCCTCGATCGCGGGCCTGGTCGGCAGCCAGCTCGATCCGCTCTATTCGCTGACCAAGGGCGGCGTCACGCTGTTCACCAAGTCGACGGCGCTGGAGTTCGGCCGCAAGGGCTACGGCATCCGCGTCAACTCGATCCATCCCGGCCTGATCGAGACCGACATGGGCCAGAAGACCTTCGTGATGCGGGCCGCCCAGGTCGGCACCAACGACACCGAGCAGGCGCGCAAGACGACGCTGGGGCTCCATCCCATCGGCCGGCTGGGCGTCGCTGACGACATCGCCAAGGGCATCGTGTTCCTGGCGTCAGATGATGCGAGCTTCATGACGGGCGCCGGCCTCGTCGTGGACGGTGGCTGGACCGCTCACTAGTCAGAAGATGCCGGCGGCGAGGCCCGCCGCCATCGCCGCGCCGAGCTCCTCGCATTGCGTGACGAAGGCGGGCTGCCAGGGGCCCTTGCAGATCAGCGGCTCCTGCACGGCGCGCCAGCGCAGCCCGGTCGTGATCGTCTCGATGCCGCGCCGCGTGCCGGTGCCGTCGCTGCCGGCACGGATGTAGGTGGCGAAGGGCAGCCCCTGCGTCTTCTCGAGGCAGGGATTGTAGCTGCGGTCGAAGAAGTCCTTCAGCGCGCCGCTCATGTAGCCGAGGTTCTCCGTCGTGCCGAGGATCACGGCCTGTGCCGCCAGCACGTCGTCCGGCCCGGCCTGCAGCGGCGCCACGATCCGCACGTCGAGGCCCGTTTCGCTCCGCGCGCCGCGTTCCACGGCCGAGCGCAGGGCGAGCGTGTTGTCCGACGGAGCATGTGCCACGATCAGGAGCCGTTTCGTCATTCTCGGGTTCTACCATGCTGAAGAAGCTTCTGATCGCCAATCGTGGCGAGATCGCCATCCGCATCGCCCAGGCCGCCGCCGAGCTCGGCATTGCCACGGTCGGCATCCATTCCGAGGATGATGCAACCTCGCTCCATGTCCGGCGCGTCGACGAGGTGCGGGCGCTGAAGGGCAAAGGCGCCGCCGCCTATCTCGACATCGCGGGCGTGATCGCGGCAGCGAAGGCGGCGGGCTGTGACTCGGTGCATCCGGGCTACGGCTTCCTGTCGGAGAACGCCGAGTTCGCGCGGGCCTGTACTGCCGCAAAGCTCGTCTTCGTCGGCCCGACCCCAGATCAGCTCGACCTGTTTGGTGACAAGGCGCGGGCGCGCGCCCATGCCGGCAAGCACAAGGTGCCGCTGCTGCCGGGCACCGACGGCGCCACGGATTTGAAGGGCATCCGCGCCTTCTTCGACAAGCACGCGAAGGCCGGCGTGATGGTCAAGGCGATTGCCGGCGGCGGCGGGCGTGGCATGCGGCCGGTGCGCAAGGCGGGCGACCTCGCCGAGGCGGTCGAGCGCTGCGCGGCCGAAGCGAAGGCCGCCTTCGGCAATCCCGCGCTCTATGCCGAGCGGCTGGTCGACCGCGCACGCCACATCGAGGTGCAGATCGTGGGTGACGGCAAGGGCGGGATCGCAGCGCTGGGCGAGCGCGACTGCACGGTGCAGCGCCGCAACCAGAAGATCGTCGAGCTGGCGCCCAGCCCCAACC
>SCVT01000015.1 GCA_004296815.1 Reyranella sp.
AAATACGGCACCAGCGCCTTCAGCCAGTCCGGCCGCACCATGTAGTCGCTGTCGATGACGCCGATCACCTTGGCGTCGGGTGCGGTCTGGGTCAGCACATAGTTCAGCGCGCCGGCCTTGAAGCCCTTCATGACGTCGAAGTGGAAGAACTTGAAGCGCTCGCCGAGCTGGGCGCAGTAATCCTGCACCGGACGCCACACCGCGGGATCCTTGGTGTTGTTGTCGATGACGATGACTTCGTAGTTCGGGTAGTCGAGCTGCGAGAGCGACTCCAGCGTCTGGATCACCATCGCCGGCGGCTCGTTGCAGATCGCCAGATGCAGCGAGACCTTGGGCCAGTCGCGGTCGGCCGGCTGGCGCGCGATCATCTCGGCGGCGGGCAGCGCCTCGCGCCGCCAGCGGCCGCGCCAGATGGTCTCCGCCATCTCGAGCGCCTGGACGAGCGCCATGCCGAGGCTCATGACCAGGAAGAAAGCGAGCACGCCCCAGCCGATCTTCTCGGAGACGACCATGTAGGTGCCGGCCGCGACCGAGCCGCCGTAGACCACGGCGCTGGCCGACAGAGCGAGCAGCGCGCAGAAGCCGATCTGGCCGGCCGGCCGCACGCCCGGCCAGCGCCACAGGAAGAGCAGCATCAGTGGCACCGACGCCGCGAGCGACCAGGCCGCGCACGAGATCCACTGCGGGAAGCGCTCGATCGTCCCGGTCCAGGCGAACTTCTGCTGCCGGTCGGCGTTCCAGAGGCCCCAGTAGCCACCGGCCTTGCCCTCGAGGTCGTAGGACTTCCACGGCTGGTCGACGGCTTCGACGACGAAATGATCGATGTTCTGCGAGCGCAGCCAGGCCACGGCATCGCGCACGTTCTTCGCCTGGTCGGCGGGCGTGGCATGCTTCACCAGGCCGGTGCCGGGGCTGCGGCGCGACGCGCCGTTCGACGGCCAGCCGACCTCGGTGACGATGATGTTCTTGTTCGGGTAGGCGCGCTTCAGCTCGGCGATCTTGTTCTGCAGGTACTCGATCGGCGTCTCGCTCGACTTCTCGTCCCAGTACGGGAGGATGTGGACGGCGAGGAAGTCGACCTCGCGCGCGAGCTCGGGGTAGTTCAGCCAGACGTGCCACGGCTCGGCGGTGCTGACCGGCACCTTGACGTTGCGCTTGACGTTCCTGATCTCGCGGATGAGCTGGGCGGGACTGGTGGCGTTGGGATCGCGCTGATCCTTCTGGCCGTCCCAGCGCAGGATGTTCTCGTTGCCGACCAGCACGCGCTCGACGCTCGGGTTCTGATTGGCCATGCGGATCAGCGCACGCGTCTCCTCGGCATTGACCTCGCTCGCCTCACGGCCGAACTGCTGCTTGGCCTCGTTGGCGCTGTAGATCCAGGCGCCGGGCACGAGCTTCAGCCCGTACTTCTCGGCCAGCGCCGGCATCACGTCGCCACCGTCGGTCGTGCGATAGGTACGGACGTAGTTGACCTTGCCGCCGAGCATCGCGAAGTCGCGCTCGATCTGCTCCTTGCGCGGCTTGATCTGCTGCGTCGCCGGCTCGTTCACCGCGGTGCGCAGGAAACTCCAGAAGCCGCTCGACTTGGCCTCGAGCGGATCCTGGTCCTTGGCCCAGGGCGCGTAGGTGACACCATGCAGCGCGCCCTCGACGTTCGCCGCCTGCATGCGGCCGTCGAGCAGGCGCCAGCCGACGACAGTGGCCAGAACCGCAACGAGAAGAACCAATCCCCGACGCATCATGAAAGGCTGATCGCTCCGGCAACTCCGCCGGTGGTGCAAGCTCGCTTCGGGATCGCGGTCGCATGTCGCCTGCGGACGACAATCGTCGACGCAAGGACCGTGCCGGATCGACTCAACCCTACGAGCCGAAAACCACGCAGTGCGGTGGACCTCTTGGAGGTTTCCTTGCGCCCGATTTCCTCGTCTACGACCCTTCGCAGGCGATGAGGCGATGGCGGAGTGTATATCGCGGCCTTCCCCATACGGTAAAGAGTCCTCAGGCGATGATGGCCAAAATGCCCAATTCTCCGCTGGCTTTGCCCGGCGTCCTTCGCCAAAACGCCTCAAACGATGATCGATCAGAATCCGACGGCGGCTCCGGCCAGTGTGCCCGCCGGTCTTGC
>SCVT01000016.1 GCA_004296815.1 Reyranella sp.
GCGGTGACGGGCGACTTCGGCAAGTCGATGCGCGACGGCAGGCCGGCGATCGAGCTCGTCATGGAGCGCGTGCCCGCCACGCTCGCCATCACCCTGCCGGCGCTGGCCCTCAAGATCGGCATCGGCATCCCGGCCGGCATCTACGCAGCCCTTCATCGCAACTCGATGGCCGACCGCCTCACCATGGCGGCCTCGGTGGCGGGCTTCACCATGCCGAGCTTCGTGCTGGCGCTGCTGTTCGTGCTGGTGTTCGCCGTGCAGCTCGGCTGGCTGCCGGCGAGCGGCAACAGTGGCCTCTCCTCCGCCATCCTGCCCATCCTGACTCTCGGGACGGGAGGTGCCGCCATCATGGCGCGCTTCACCCGCTCGGCCATGCTCGAGGTCCTGGGCCAGCCCTACATCCGCGCCGCTTCGGCCAAGGGCGTGAGCTGGCCGCGCGTGGTGGCCCAGCATGCGCTGCCCAACGCCGCCATCCCGACCGTCACCATCGTCGGCTTCATGGTCGGCAGCCTGGTCGCCGGCGCCGTCGTGGTCGAAAGCGTCTTCGCCTGGCCCGGCATCGGCCGGCTGCTGGTCTCCGCCGTCGCCAACCGCGACCTCGCCATCGTGCAGGCCATCCTGATGGTGATCGCCGCCTGGATGGTGATGGCCAACCTCACCGTCGACCTCGCCTATGGCTGGCTCGACCCGCGCGTGCGCGGCACCGCAGCGGCTCACTGAGGATCGTCATGGCCATCGCCGAACGCGCCACCATCGCCGCTCCGCGCCGCCGCTTCTTCAGCCTGCCGCTCGGCGTCACGCTGGCGCTCGCCTGGCTCGGCCTGATGATCGTCGTGGCCTTCGGCGCCGACTTCCTGACGCCCTATTCCTTCACCGCCCTCGACCTCAAGGCGCGACTCCAGCCGCCCGTCCTGATGGGCGGTGGGTGGCTGCATCCGCTCGGCACCGACGAACTCGGCCGCGACGTGCTCTCCCGCCTCATCATGTCGATCCGCATGAGCCTGCTGATCGCCCTGTTCGGCACGATCATCGCCGCCAGCCTGGGCACGATGCTCGGCTTCGTCGCGGCGCACTTCCGCGGCAACGTCGAGCAGGTCGTGCTCATGGCGATCGACTTCCAGGCCAGCATGCCCTTCATGATCATCGCGCTCTCGGTGCTGGCCTTCTTCGGCAACAGCCTGGTGCTGTTCATCGCGCTGATGGGCTTCCACTCCTGGGAGCGCTACGCCCGCATCGCGCGCGGCCTGACGCTCGCCGCCAACGAGCAGGGCTATGCCGCCGCGATCCGCCAGCTCGGCGCCGGTCCCGGCCGCATCTACGGCCTGCACATCCTGCCCAACATCGCCTCGACGCTGATCGTCTCCATGACGCTCACCTTCCCCGAGATCATCCTGCTGGAGAGCGGGCTCTCCTTCCTGGGTCTCGGCGTGCAGCCGCCGCTCACCTCGCTCGGCAACATGGTGGGCTACGGCCGCGAGTACATCACCCGCGCGCCGTGGATCATGCTGGCGTCGGCCACCGCCATCGTGCTCACCACCTTCTCGATCAGCCTGTTGGGCGACTGGCTGCGCGACAAGCTCGACCCGACCCTGCGTTAGAGTCTCATTTTCCGCGCTGCGGGTGGAACGTCTCGCCGCGCTTCAGCATAGCCACCACCGTCGCGATCTTCTTTTTCCGCCCGGCCTCGGTCTTCATGTTGGCGACGCGGAAGACGAGCGCGAAGCGGTTCTGCGCCGTGAGCTTCGCCAGCATCGCCTTCGCCCTGGGCTCGGCGTCTATGGCGGCCTGCAGGTCGGCCGGCACCGCCGAGCCCTTCACGCGATAGGCGCGCGCCCAGCGTCCGTCGGCCTTGGCGAGCTCGACCTGCTTCAGGCCGTGCTCGGTCATGCGGCCCTCCTTCTCCAGCCGGGCGACGTTCTCGACATTGATCTCGCTCCACACGCTTTTTCTGCCGCGCGGGCTGTAGCGCTGCAGGAAGCTCCGGTCGTCGAAGCCCTTGCGCACGCCGTCGATCCAGCCCCAGCACAGCACCGCGTCGATCGCTTCCTTGGGGGTGATCGACGCCAGCCCCGATCCGACCTTGTGGATCTTGATCCAGAGCTCGTCCTGACGGCCGTGGTTAGCCGCCAGCCAGCGGTAGAAGCTGTCGCCGTTCTTGAACGTACGGACCTTCGCGGGATCGACCTTGATCGGAGCCATGGGCCATCTAACGCACGGCCGTGCTCCCCTTCAATCGGCGAACCTGCTAGCGTCCGGCGCGGGGAGAGTAGAGATCGTCCGCTTGCCTTCAACCAGCCGCACCATCCTGCGCTGTTCGAGCCTCGTGCTGCTCGGCCTGTTCGTGGCCGGCTGCAAGGAGGAGGCCGCGCCCGCGCGTCCGTTGACCCGCGTCAGGACCGTGACCGTACAGCCGGTCGAGTTCTCGCCGACCATCACACTCACCGGCACGGTCGAGGCGAGAAACAGGACCGACCTCTCCTTTCGCATCAGCGGCAAGATCAGCGAGCGCTACGTCAACCCCGGCGAGCACGTCACTGCCGACCAGGTGCTGGCGCGACTCGAGTCGCAGGACGAGGAGAACGAGGTCCGCTCGGCCAAGGCCGGCGTCGAATCGGCCGAGTCGCAGCTTCGCCAGGCCACGGCCGCGTTCGAGCGCCAGCGCAACCTGCTCGCGAGCGGCAACACCACCCGGCGGGACTTCGACCAGGCCGAGGCCAATCAGCGTTCGGCGGCGGCGCAGCTCGAGCAGGCGCGCGCCCAGCTCAACCAGGCGGAGAACCAGCTCTCCTATACCGTCCTGCGCGCCGGCGCCCCCGGCATCATCGTCAGCCGCATGGCCGAGGCGGGCCAGGTCGTCTCCCAGGCGCAGCCGGTCTACACGCTGGCGCTTGATGGCCCACGCGACGCCGTCTTCAACGTCCACGAATGGGCGCTGGCCAACCTCGTGATGGAGAAAGGCCTGGCGGTCAGCCTGGTCTCCGACCACGCCGTCACCGCCCGCGGCAGCGTCCGCGAGATCTCGCCGGTCGTCGATGCCCGCACCATGACCATCAGGATGAAGGTCGGCCTGGCCGAGACGCCACCGCTCATGACCTTGGGCGCGCTGGTCAACGGCGCCGGGCCGATGAAGCCGATGCGGGCCTTCCTCGTGCCGTGGGGATCGATGTTCGAGATCGACGGCAAGTCGGCGATGTGGGTCGTCGATCCGCGCAGCACCACGGTGTCGCTGAAGCCGGTCACGATCGAACGCTACACGCGCGACAGTATCGCCGTGATCGACGGGCTGCAGCCCGGCGAGATCGTGGTTACCGCGGGCGCGCAGCTGTTGCGCCCCGGCCAGAAGGTCGAGATCGCGGAGCAGAAGCCATGAGATCGGCAGCCGCGATGCTCGCACTGGCCCTGCTCGCAGGCTGCCGCGAGGAAGCAAGGACCGACGAGACGCCGCCGGTGCGGCCGGTCCTCTCCGTCGTCGCCGAGATGCGCGCCCACGAAACGCTCGGCCCCTACGCCGGCTCGATCCAGCCGCGCTACAGCACCGACGTCGCCTTCCGCGTGTTCGGGCGCATGGTCGCGCGCTTCGCCGAGGTCGGCGCTTTCGTGAAGAAGGACGAGGAGCTGGCGGCGCTCGACCCTGCCCTCCAGCTCATCCAGGTCCGCAACGCCGAGGCCGCGGTCGCCAACGCCGAGGCGCAGTTCGCCAACGCGCGCGCCGAGGAGCAACGGCAGAAGCCGTTGGTAGAGCGCAACATCACGCCGCAGGCGACCTTCGACCTGCTGGTCCAGAACCGAGAGACCGCGGAGGCCAACCTGACCCGCGCGCGCGCCTCGCTGAAGCGCGCCGAGGACGCACTCTCCTACACCCAGCTCCGCGCCGACTTCGACGGCATCGTCACCGCGCGGTACGCCGAGCGGGGACAGGTGCTCAATCCCGGACAGAGGGTGCTCACCCTCGCACGGCCCGAGGTGCGCGAGGGCGTGTTCTCCGCCCCCAACGAGCTGGCCGAGCTGCTGGGCGCACCCGGCGCCATCGAGATCGTCGTACGACTCGACCCGCAGACGGCGATGAAGGCGGCGGCCGTTCGCAGCATCGATCCGGCGGCTGATCCGATCACCCGCACCCGCACCGTCTACCTCACCCTGAACGATCCTTCGTCCGCCTACCGCCTCGGCACTACGGTCGATGTAACCCTCACCCGGCCGATCGCGCCGCGCATCGAGCTGCCGGCGACGGCGCTGCTCGAGCGCGACGGCAAGACCCAGGTCTGGGTGGTGACGCCGGGCGCGAACGCAGGCACGGCCACCGTGGCGCTGCGCGACGTCACGGTCGGTGGGCGCAAGGGCGGCTCGGTCGATGTGACCGCGGGCCTCAGGGCCGGCGAGCGTGTGGTGATCGCGGGCGTTCCCAGCCTCGCGCCCGGGCAGATGGTGAAGATCGACGAGGCCGCCAAGTGAGCCGCTTCAATCTCTCCGAATGGGCGCTCTCGCACCGCTCCTTCGTGTGGTTCGGCATGCTGATGGTGGTGCTGGCCGGCATCTACTCCTACCAGCGGCTCGGCCGCGAGGAGGATCCGTCCTTCGCCATCAAGACCATGATCGTGCAGGCGCGCTGGCCGGGCGCCACGGTCGAGGAGATGACCAACCAGGTCACCGACCGCATCGAGCGCAAGCTGCAGGAGGTCGAGCAGCTCGACTACACCAAGAGCTACACCAAGCCCGGCGAGACCACGGTCTTCGTCAACCTGAAGGACGACACGCCGGCGCGCGACATCAAGCTGATCTGGACGCGCGTGCGCGACAAGATGGGCGACATCCGCCCCGACCTGCCGACCAATGCGCAGGGCCCTTTCTTCAACGACCAGTTCGGCGATGTATTCGGCAACATCTACGCGCTGACCGCCGACGGCCTGTCGTTCCGCCAGCTCCGCGACTATGCCGAGCAGGCACGCACCCAGATCCTGAAGATCTCCGGCGCCGGCCGCGTCGAGCTGCTGGGCGTGCAGGACGAGGTCGTCTATCTCAACATTTCGACCCGCCACATCGCGGGCCTCGGCGTCGACCAGCAGGCGGTGATCCAGAGCCTGCAGGCGCAGAACGCGATCGCGCCCTCAGGCGTCATCCAGGCCGGCACCGAGACGGTGAGCCTGCGCGTTACCGGCCAGTTCGCCTCGGAGGACAGCCTCCGCGCCATCAACCTCAGGGTCAACGACCGCTTCTTCCGCCTGGTCGACGTCGCGACCGTGACGCGCGGCTACAGCGATCCGCCGCAGCCGATGTTCCGCTACAACGGCCAGCCGGCGATCGGGCTCGCGATCGGCATGAAGCCCAACGGCAACATCCTGGAGTTCGGCAAGGCGCTGAAGGCGCGCATGCGGCAGGTCGTCAGCGAGCTGCCGATCGGCGTCGGCGTGCATCTCGTCTCCAACCAGCCGGCCGTCGTCGAGGAGGCGGTCGGCGGCTTCACCAAAGCGCTGTTCGAGGCCGTGGTGATCGTGCTGGCCGTCAGCTTCCTCAGCCTCGGCCTGCGCGCCGGGGCGGTGGTGGCGCTCGCCATCCCGCTGGTGCTCGCCGCGACCTTCGTCTTCATGGAGTATTCCGGCATCACCCTGCAGCGCATCTCGCTCGGCGCGCTGATCATTGCGCTCGGCCTGCTGGTCGACGACGCCATGATCTCGGTCGAGATGATGGTGGCCAAGCGCGAGGAGGGGATGTCGCTCGAGAAGTCGGCGACCTTCGCCTACAGCTCGACCGCCTTCCCGATGCTCACCGGTACCCTGGTCACGGTGGCGGGCTTCGTGCCGATCGGGCTGAACGGCAGCTCGGCCGGCGAGTACACCTTCACCCTGTTCGCGGTGATCGCGGCGGCGCTGCTGATCTCCTGGGTGGTCGCGATCTTCTTCACGCCGCTGCTCGGCGTGATGCTGCTGCCCAAGACGGAGGCCAAGGCCCATGCCGACCGGCTGGCGCCACTACGCCGCCGCTTCGAGGGGCTGCTGGCCGGCGCCATGCGGCTCCACTGGATCACCATCGCGGTCACGGTGGCGCTGTTCGGCGTCGCCTGCGCGGGCCTCGGCCTGGTGCAGAACCAGTTCTTCCCCACCGCCGACCGGCCCGAGCTGCTGGTCGACATGACCCTGCCGCAGGACAGCGCCATCGCCGAGACCGCCCGACAGATGGAGCGGCTGGAGACAACGCTCAAGGCCGACAAGGACATCGTGCGCTGGAGCTCCTATGTCGGGCGCGGAGCCGTGCGCTTCTACCTCCCGCTCGACGAGCAGCTCGGCAACAACTTCTTCGGCCAGTTCGTGATCGTGACGGCCGACGTCGCCGCGCGCGAGCGCGTCGCCCAACGCCTGAAGAAAGTGCTGCGCGAGGACTTCGTCGGCATCGACGGCTTCGTCCATCCGCTCGATCTCGGCCCGCCGGTCGGCCGGCCGATCCAGTACCGGATCGGCGGCCCCGACATCCAGACCGTGCGTCGGCTTACCCAGAAATTCTCCGAGATCGTCGCCGCCAACCCGCGGATCGGCAACATCGTCTACGACTGGAACGAGCCCGGGAAGGTCATGACCGTCAAGGTCGACCAGAATCGCGCCCGCCAGCTCGGCGTCAGCTCGCAGGACATCGCCACGACGCTGAACAACGTGACCGGCGGCGCGCCGATCACGCAGATCTACGACAGCATCTACATCGTGAATGTCGTCGGCCGCGCCGACCGGGCCGAGCGCGAGGCCATCGAGACCTTCCAGGGGCTGCAGCTCGCCGGCCGCGACGGCCAGCCGGTCCCGCTCTTCTCCATCGCCGAGATCGCCTACAGCCTCGAGCAGCCGATCGTCTGGCGCCGCGATCGCCAGCCCACCATCACCCTGCAGGCGGGCGTGCTGGGCGACCGCCAGCCCGCAACCATCGTCGAGGAGCTGCGGCCCGCCGTCGAGAAATTCGCCGCGACCCTGCCGCCCGACTACACGATCGCCGTCGGCGGCACGGTCGAGGAGAGCGCCAAGGGCGAGGGCCCGATCGCCGACGTCGTGCCGCTGATGCTGTTCCTGATGGCGCTGGTGCTGATGTTCCAGCTCCAGAGCTTCAGGAAGCTCTTCCTGGTGGCCAGCGTGGCGCCGCTCGGCCTGATCGGCGTCGTGGCGGCCCTGCTGCTCAGCAGCCAGCCGCTGGGCTTCGTGGCGCTCTTGGGCGTGCTGGCGCTGATCGGCATCATCATCCGCAACTCGGTGATCCTGGTGACGCAAATCGACACCTTCGCGGCCGAAGGCATGGCGTCGTGGGATGCAGTGATCGCCGCCACCATGCACCGCCTGCGACCGATCCTGCTGACCGCCGCCGCTGCCAGCCTCGGCATGATCCCGATCGCCCGTGAGGTGTTCTGGGGGCCGATGGCCTACGCCATGATCGGCGGCATCATCGTGGCCACCCTGCTCACCTTGATCTTCCTGCCGGCGCTCTACGTAGCGGTGTATCGTATCAAGGGACCGGCCTAGAGGACTTCCATGCCGCAGAACAAGAAAGCCGTCGTCGTCGGCGCCCTGGGCGTCATCGGCCGCTACATCGTCGAGAAGCTGCTGGCCGAGGGCGACTGGCAGGTGGTCGGCCTGTCGCGCCGGCCGGAGAAGGACGGCCCGCGCTACCGCCACATCTCCGTCGACCTGCTCGACCTCAAGGATGTCGCCAGGAAGCTCGCCGGCCTCAACGACGTGACGCACGTCTTCTATGCCGCCTTCCAGCCCGGCACGGGCGCGGCCGCGAACTACGCCACGGTGATCGTGCCCAACCGCGACATGCTGGTGAACTCCGTGACCGCCGTCGCCAAGGCATCACGCAGGCTCGAGCGCGTCGTGCTGGTGACCGGCACCAAGTACTACGGCACGCATCTCGGGCCGCTGAAGACGCCGATGCGCGAGACCGATCCGCGCCACATGCCGCCCGACTTCTACTTCGACCAGATCGACTGGCTGACGGACTATCAGCGCGGCAAGAAGTGGAGCTGGACGGAGCTGCGCCCCCAGACGCTCTGCGGCTTCGCGCCCGGCACCGCCATGAGCATCATGCCGGCCATCGCCGTCTATGCCGCGATCTCCAAGGAGCTCGGACTGCCGCTGCGTTTCCCCGGCAAGCCCGGCGCCTACGGCACGATCTACCAGGTAACGGAATCCTCGCACTTCGCGAGCGCCGCCCTGTGGGCCGCCACCGAGGCGCGCGCCGCCAACCAGGCCTACAACATCACCAACGGCGACTATTTCCGCTGGCGCAACGTCTGGCCCCGGATCGCCGGCGTCTTCGGCATGAAGGTGGGCGAGCTGCAGACCATCAGCCTGACCCAGCACATGGCCGACAAGGCCGACCTCTGGGCTGTCATGACGAAGAAATATGGCTTGAGGAAATTCGACTTCGGCCAGCTCGTCGCCTGGCCGTTCGCTGACTATGTCTTCGGCTCGGACTGGGATGTGATGTCGGACGTCACCAAGAGCCGCCAGCACGGCTTCCACGACGTGGTCGACAGCGAGGCCATGTTCGAGCGCCTGCTCAAGCGCTTCCGCAAGGAGAAGATCGTTCCGTGATCACCCTGCTCGACCCCGCCGGCTATCGCCGCACGCCGTGGAAGAACGGCGGCGGCACGACCGTCGACATCGCGGTCTCGGGCGAGGCCTGGCGCTTCGGCCGCACGCCGATCGTCGAGCCCGGCCCGTTCTCGGACTATGCGGGCTTCGACCGCGTGCAGGTCCTGGTCGCGGGCAGCGGCCTGGTGCTCGAGACGCCCGACGGCGAGATCGACGTGCGCCAGCCCTTCCGGCCCGTGCGCTTCGCCGGCGAGACGCCGATCAAGAGCCGCCTGGAGGCGGGACCGGTCGAGGTCGTGAACCTGATCGGCCGGCGCGAGCAGGTGAAGGTCGAGATGGGCGTGCTCGACGAGGGCCGCACGCTGGTCCTGCGCCCGGGCACTCACATCGCCTACACGCCGCACGGCGACACGGAGCTCGCCATCCAGGGCAACGAGCGCAAGCTCGCGGCTGACTATGCGCTACGCATCGACACCGACGTGACGATGCGGCTGACCGGCATCGTGGGCTGCCTGCTGGTCGCGAGCGTCACGCCGGAAACCGCCCCGGACGTCAGTCGCACTTGACCTCTTCCTTGTATTCGCCGTCCTTCTTCCACTCGCGCTTCACCAGGCACGGGCCCTGCCGGAACTCCTCCTTGGCCTCGCGGAAGCGGGCCGGACCGCCACCCTTGCACTCGACCTTGCTCTCGTACTTGAAGCCGTCCGCCTTGCGCTCGACCTCGCAGCCGTTGCTGCGATATTTCTGTGACCGGTCGTCGGCAACCGCCGGCGAGGCCGCGGCGGCGACGATCAAGGCCACGGGCAATCCTGAGAAAACACGTAGAAACATCGCCGTCTCCATCGCTTGAGCGGAAGATCAGCGTCGACGGCGATTGTGGCAAAAGGAGTAGAAGGATGCGCATTGCAGTGGTCGGCGCCGGCGGCGTCGGGGGCGGATACGGCGCGGCTCTGGCCCATGCCGGCGCGGACGTCACCTTCATCGCGCGCGGCGCCCATCTCGCAGCGATGAGGAAGGACGGGCTGCGGGTCGAGAGCCCGCGCGGCAACACGCACTTGAAGCCCACCAAGGCGACCGACGATCCCGCG
>SCVT01000202.1 GCA_004296815.1 Reyranella sp.
GGGCTGATCCGCCTGCACCAGTTCCCCAAGGTCGAGCTGGTCAGCATCACAACGCCCGAGCAGTCGGCGGCCGAGCACGAGCGCATGACGGGTTGCGCCGAGGAAGTGCTGAAGCGGCTGGGGCTTGCCTTCCGCACCATCGTGCTGTGCGGTGGCGACATGGGGCCGGCCTCGCGCAAGACCTACGACATAGAGGTCTGGCTGCCCGGCCAGAGCGCCTATCGCGAGATCTCGAGCTGCTCGAACTGCGGCGACTACCAGGCCCGCCGCATGGGCGCGCGCTTTCGGCCACAGGGCGGGAAGGGTACGCGCTTCCTGCATACGCTGAACGGCTCGGCGCTGGCCGTCGGCCGCACCCTGGTCGCGGTGCTGGAGAACTACCAGAACGAGGATGGTTCGGTGACTGTCCCCGAGGCGCTGCGTTCCTACATGGGAGGGATGCCCGCCATCCCGGGGCCCGTGAAATGACGCCTGCGGAACTCGCCAAGTCGCGCATCCTCGTCACCAACGACGACGGCATCAACGCGCCCGGCCTCGACGCCATGATCGACATCGCGAGCCAGCTCTCGCAGGACGTGTGGATCGTGGCGCCGGAGTACAACCAGAGCGGCGCCGGCCATTCGCTCTCGCTCACTCATCCGGTGCGCGCGCGGCAGATCACCGAGAAGCGGTTCGCGCTCGAAGGCACGCCGACCGACTGCGTGCTGTTCGCGGTCAAGCACCTGCTGAAGGACCGCAAGCCCGCCATCGTGCTGTCAGGCGTCAACCGCGGCTCCAACATGGCCGACGACGTGACCTATTCCGGGACCATCGCGGGCGCCATGGAAGGCTGCCTGCTCGGCATCCCCTCGATCGCCTTCAGCCAAGCCTACACCCATCCGCATCCGCTGAAGTGGGAGACCGCGACGCAATACGGCGCCGACGTGGCGCGTCGCGTGCTGGCGGGCGGCATCCCGCGCAACATCCTGGTCAACGTGAACTTCCCCGACGTCGCCGCGTCGGAGGTCAAGGGCACGCGCGTGACGCGTCAGGGCGTGCGCGGTTTCGGCGGCCACATCGTCGAGCGCACCGACCCGCGCGGCGGCACCTACTACTGGATCGCCTACGCGCCCGGCGAGCACGAGCGCGACGAGGAGAGCGATATCACCGCCGTGCGCTCGGGCTACATCTCGGTGACGCCGCTGCATCTCGACCTCACCCACGAGGCCACGCGCCGCAAGTTCGGCTCGTTGTTCGCGGCGGGCTGACGCCGGGCGGGCGCCGTGAACGTCGCGGCCATGCAGCGCCTGATCGCCGAGTTGCGCAACTCGGGCATCGTGGACGAAAACGTGCTGTCGGCGATTGCCGCCGTCGACCGCGAGCGCTTCGTGTCGGCACCCTTCGTCGAGCGCGCCTGGGAGAACACCGCGCTCCCGATCGCCTTCGGCCAGACCATCAGCCAGCCGCTGGTCGTCGCCGCCATGACCGAGGCGCTGCGCGTCGGCCCGCGCATGAAGGTGCTCGAGATCGGCACCGGCTCGGGCTACCAGGCTGCAGTACTGGCCAAGCTGGCGCGCCGCGTCTATTCGATCGAGCGCTACAAGCCGCTGTCCAAGGAAGCCGAGCGCCTGCTGATCGATCTTCGCATCCACAACGTCGTGTTCGACATCGGCGACGGCAGCAAGGGCTGGCCGGGTCAGGCGCCGTTCGACCGCATCATCGTGACGGCCGCCGCCGACGAGCGGCCGCAGGCCCTGATCGACCAGCTCGCCATGGGCGGGATTCTGATCGTGCCGGTCGGTCGCGACCCCACCGCCCAGGTCGTCGAGCGCATCGTCAAGAGCGAGAGCGGGCTGCAGCGCGACACCCTGATGCCGGTCCGCTTCGTGCCGCTGGTCACCGGACCGCTGCCTGTCTTGGGACAGGGATAGTTCTGCTTCTTCCCCTTCGCGGCGTCCGTGAAGGGGAAGTGTCGGCGTCATACGCCGACGATGGGGTCAGGGGCCCCAAGGCTCTGTTTCAGCCTCTTTATTCGTTCTGAACCGCGCGGCGCCCGCGCTTCGGTCACTTCGTTCCCTGCAGCGCTACACGCCGCCGGTCGCTGCGCGAAGGCGCAGCGACCTATTCCCGCCGGAATCGTGATGCAGTAGAATGGGTCCATGAAAAGAGCCCCTCGCTTCCCCTCGCGATGGGCCGGCCGGATGCGCACGCTGGGTACAATGGCGGTGCTTTCGGTCGCGCTCGGCGCTTGCAATACCGTCATGGGTGCCCGTGAAGGCACCATGGAATATCCCGGTTCCGGCGCCGGTCCCAACGCCGTGCCGGTCTATGTCGTGAAGGACAAGGACACGGTGGAAGCCCTGTCGTTCAAGTACGGCGTGCCGATCCAGACCATCGTCGAGCGCAACAAGCTGCAGCCGCCCAACCGGCTCCGCGCCGGCCAGACTCTCGAGATGCCGGGGGCCAAGTACGTTCCTGACTCGGTGCCCGGCGCCGACACCGCTGCCGCGTCCACGCCGGGCCCGGTCAAGCGTGAAGGCCTGGCGCCGCCCGCCCAGGGCGAGGCGCCGCGGTCGGCCGCGCCCGCCGGCCAGCCGACCCCGCTCAGCCCGGCCTCGCAATCGGTCACCGTCCCGGCCACGCCGCCGCCGCGCTTCGTCTGGCCGGTCCAGGGCAAGGTGGTGGGCAACTACGGCACGACCACGGGCGGCCAGAAGAACGACGGCATCGATATCCAGACCGAGAAGGGCGCACCGGTGAAAGCCGCCGACGGCGGCACCGTCGTCTATGCCGGCAACGAGGTCCGCAACATGGGCAACCTCGTACTGGTGAGCCACCCCGGCGGCTGGATCACCGCCTACGCCAACAACGAGTCTCTGCTGGTGAAGAAAGGCGATGCCGTGAAGAAGGGCCAGGCAATCGCCAAGGCCGACACGAAGCTGCACTTCGAGGTCCGGCGCAGCAACAAGACTCTCGACCCGACGACGGTACTGCCGGCGCAATAACTCGCTCGACGGGAAGGCTCAGACGATCTTGCCGTCGAGTTTATAGACGCTCCTGCGATCCTCGATCTCGAGCACCCAGAGATCGGGATCGCGTGCGACCTGGCGGGCGATGTAGGCGTCGGCCTCGGCTTCCGGCACCGGATTGGGCCCGGTCCCGCGGCTCCACGCCGGCTCGTCGTCGAGCGTGCTCGCCTGGGTGAAGACAGTGACGCCGTCCTCGAAGCGGTTGATCTTCAGCAACACCGTGCCAGCATCGGGATCGCCGCGCCGCACCACGGTGGCAGGAATGAAGGCGCGATCGCAAAGCCGCACCTGCGCGCTCACCCACAATCCCGTCGTCAGACCCATCACCATCGGGCAACTCTACTCCAATGCGTCGTCGAGACCATCGAAGATGGCGCGTGCGCCGCGCCAGCGGAAGCTCACGCAAGCGAAGGGCAGCGCCTGCAGGGCGGCATCGTCGCGCGCCACCAGCGAAGCCGGCGCGATCAGGATCGGCCGGACGTCGCGGCCGCCGCGCGCCTGGGCCAGCGACAGCGAACCCACGGCGAGCGCCAGTTCGTCCGGCCGGCCGTCGGCCACCAGGGCGAACAGCGGTTGTGGACGCTCGCCGCGCAGCGAGAAGAGATCGGTCGCGCCGCCGAACAGGCCGCGTTTGACCAGCTCTTCGTGCAGCGCGCCGTCGACCAGGCGCCGGTCGCAGGCGGCGGCGGCCGAATCGACCGGCGTCGCCTCGATGCAGAGTCCCGTCGCCGCGACCGGCGCATCGCCCGCCTTGTAGCGACGCACCGTATCGACGAACTGGCCGAGCAGGCGGGTGAGGCGGGGACTGTCGAGCGGCGCCACGATCAACGCCTCCGACTCCTCGCCGTCGGGCCAGACCAGGGGCCGCCAGACACCGTCGGCCAGGAAGTCGCGGAAGCCCGCCTTGCGCTGGCCCGTCCGTGCCCCGCCCATGCGGCCGGAATGGGCGAGATAGAGCGCGCCCTGGGCATCGGCTGCGATGATGCCGGCCACTTTGCGGTCGGCGCCGCTGCGCGGCAGGTTGATCTCGCAGGTGATGCTTTCGCGCCGGGTCGGCGCATGGACGGCATGGCCCAGCAGCAGGGCGTGGCGCGCACCCGTCGATCTGCCGTCGCCGCCCGTCTTCGCGGCGCGTGGCTCGAAGGCCCACCAGAAGTGATCGTCGCGCGCCCAGTGGATGGTGGTGCTGAGTTCGCCGCCGCGCCAGGTCAGCCGCACGCGTCGCGCGGGAACGCCCTTCAGCGCGCCCTGCAGGCGTCTGATGGCACCGTCGATCCGCCTCGGTTCCCCCACGGCCCGCAGCATGCGCGATCCTACCGCTCCCTGCGGCGCTTGCCCATCGGGACAGCTTCAGCCATGACACCCGCCTTCCATGGCTGACCCACCCCTTCTCGCGCTGAGCGGCATCCGCTTCCACCTCGGCGATCAGACGATCCTGGACGGCGTCGACCTCGGCATCGCGCCCGGCGAGCGCCTGTCGCTGGTCGGCCGCAACGGCGCCGGCAAGTCGACCCTGCTGCGCATCCTGGCCGGTCAGCCGATCTTCGACGGCGGCACGCGCTTCGCCCAACCCGGTGCCACCATCGCCACTCTGCCGCAGGAGCCGGACTTTGCCGGGCACGCGACCGTGGCCGACTATGTCGCCTCCGCGCTCCCCGATTCGCAGGGGCCGTCCGACTACCGCGTCGCCGCCATCCTCGAGGAGATGAAGCTCGACGGCGACCGGCAGCCGGGCGAGCTGTCGGGCGGCGAGGCCAGGCGCGCGGCGCTGGCGCGGGTGCTGGTCGGCGAGCCCGACGTGATGCTGCTCGACGAGCCTACCAACCATCTCGACCTGCCGACCATCGAGTGGCTGGAAGACAAGCTTTCGAAATGGCGCGGCGCCTACGTGCTGGTGAGCCACGACCGGCGCTTCCTGACGACCCTGTCGCGTGCCGTCCTGTGGCTCGACCGCGGCATCGTCCGCCGCCTCGATCGCGGCTACGGCGAGTTCGAGGCCTGGTCGACCGACATCGTCGAACGCGAGGCGACGGAGCGGCACAAGCTCGACCGGCTGATCGAGCGCGAGACCGAATGGGCGGGCAAGAGCATCCGCGCCCGGCGCACCCGCAACGAGGGCCGCCTCAGGGCGCTGAACGCGCTTCGCCAGCAGCGCCGCGAGCAGATCGGCCCGGTCGGCCGCGCCACCATCGAGGCCGGCCAGGCGGAGGCTTCGGGCGCTCTGGTCGTGACCGCGTGGAACATCTCCAAGCGCTGGGGCGACAAGGTGATCGTCGAGGATTTCTCGACGCGCATCTTCCGCAAGAACCGCATCGGCCTGATCGGTCCCAATGGCGCCGGCAAGACGACGCTGCTCAAGATGCTGATGGGCGAGCTCGCACCCGATTCAGGGACCGTGAAGCTCGGCGCCAACCTGATCCAGGTGATGATCGACCAGCGCCGCATTGGCCTCGACCCCGACAAGACGCCGTGGGAGATCCTGGCCGACCGCAACGACCATGTGCTGGTGCGTGGCCACCCCACGCACGTGATGACCTATCTGCGCGAGTATCTCTTCCGCGACGAGCAAGCGCGCCAGCCCGTGCGCACGCTGTCGGGCGGCGAGCGCAACCGCCTGCTGCTGGCCAAGGCACTGGCGGCGCCCTCCAACATGATCGTGCTCGACGAGCCGACCAACGATCTCGACGCCGACACGCTCGACCTCCTGCAGGAGGCCCTGGCCGACTATGACGGCACCGTGCTTTTGGTGAGCCACGACCGCGACTTCCTCGACCGGCTGGTGACCTCGACCATCGCGCTGGAAGGCGACGGCACGGCCGTCGAATATGCCGGCGGCTACTCCGACTACGTGAGCCAGCGCGGCCCGCGCATGGAGCCCACCGGCGTTACGCCCTCGCGCACGAAGGCGAAGTCGGCTTCTCCAGCGCGCGAGACCAAGGCGCGTCTCGGCTACAAGCGCGAGCGGGCGCTGGTCGAGCTGCCCAAGAAGATCGACGCGCTCCGGGCCGAGATGACGGCCATCCACGCGGCCTTGGCCGATCCCACCCTGTACGGCCGCGATCCCAAGGGTTTCGCCGCCAAGAGCGCTCGTCTGGGCGCCGCCCAGGCCGAGATCGACGCGGCCGAGAGCGAGTGGCTGGAGCTGGAGATGCTGAAGGAAGAGCTAGGCGGGTGAGCTACCGCATATGATTTAAGGATCCTTCGCTGCGCTCAGGATGACACCGTTTTTTTTCATCGGCGCACCGCGTAGATTTCACCAGCAGTGTCATCCTGAGCGCAGCGAAGGATCTTTCTCTTACTTTCCCTTCCGCACATAGTGCGTCGCGATCAGCCGCGCCGTTGCCACCGTGACGCGTTTGCCCGTCGGGATGTGCAGGAATTCGTTGGGACCGTGGGCATTGGAGTGCGGGCCGAGCACGCCGGTGATGACGAACTGCGTCTTCGGGAACTTCTCGCCCAGCATGCCCATGAAGGGGATCGTCCCGCCCTCGCCCATGTAGGCGACGGGCTGGCCGAACGCCTCCTGCGAGGCTTCCGTCACCGCCTTCTCCAGCCAGGGTGCCAGCGGCGGCGCGTGCCAGCCGCTCTGGCCGCCTTCGCCGGCATCGAACTCGACGGTCGCGCCATAGGGCGGATCGGCCTCCAGCGCCTTCTTGATCGCCTTGACCGCTTCCCTGGCGTCGAGCGTCGGCGGCGTGCGCACGCTGATCTTGGCCTCGGTGTAGGGCAGCAGCACGTTGCCGGCGTCGAGCGGCTCGGGATAGCCCGCCATGCCGGTACTCGCGAGCTGCGGCCGCCAGGTGCGGTTCAGCACCATTTGGCCGAGATCCTCGACCATCGGCTTGGTCGTGCCGGCGAACGGGAACTTGCGATAGACCTCCTCGCCCAGCACACGCGCGGCCTCCTCGGCCTGCTTGATGCGTTGCGGCGGGATCTGCACGAAGAGGTCGGGCAGCTTCATCTCGCCGGTCGCCTCGTCCTCCAGCCGCGTCAGCAGGCTGCGCACGATGCGGAAGGAGGAGGGCACGATCCCCGACGCGTCGCCCGAATGCACGCCTTCGTTCAGCACGCGCACCTTCAGCGTGCCGGCGGCGATGCCGCGCAGCGACGTGGTGAGCCACATCCGGTCCCAGTCGCCGCAGCCGGAGTCCAGGCAGACCACCAGCGACGGATCGCCGATGCGGTCGATCAGGTGGTCGACGTAGAAGGGCAGGTCGTAGCTGCCGGACTCCTCGCAGCCCTCGATCATGATGACGCAGCGGGCGCGCGGCACGTTCTGTTCCCGCAGCCCCAGGAGGGCGGCGAAGCAGGCATAGATCGCGTAGCCGTCGTCGGCGCCGCCGCGGCCATAGAGCTTGTCGCCCTTCAGCACCGGGATCCAGGGCCCCATGCCCTCGGCCCAGCCCTTCATCTCCGGCTGCTTGTCGAGATGGCCATAGAGCAGCACCGTGTCGTCGTTATCGTCGCCGGGCACCTCGATGAAGATCAGCGGCGTGCGACCCGGCAGGCGCACGACCTCCAGCGTCGCGCCTTGAAACGCGGCGAGGTGCGGGCGCGCCCAGTCCACCATCAGCGTGACCGCATCTTCCATGTAGCCGTGCTCCTCCCATTTCGGGTCGAAGGCCGGCGACTTGTTGGGGATGCGGATGTAGTCGACGAGGGAGGGGACGATCGCGTCATCCCAAAAGGTGTCGATGAATGTCTTGAGCTGGTCGCTGTTCATGACGTCAGTCTAGCCCTGTGCTTCACCGTTGTCCGTCCTTGGCAGGATCGAACCACGACGCGGCCCTGTCGTAGGCGGCGACGAGTTCTGCCGCCTCGAGGGGATCGACGAGGGTCTCGAAGCCATGGAGGATGCTGTTCCTGACTCGCCGCAGGGTGTCCAGCTGCTGGACCTTCTCCTTCGATAGATTGAATTGCGGCTGGAGGAACAGGCGCGCCAGGGGAACCGCCCGTCCCCCCGGGACATCCGCCCGGCGCCTCACCTCGCGTTCGAAATTCACGGCCGCATTCAGCACGGCCTGGTACGGCATCTTGAGATCGAGCAGCTGCCTGGGCGCCAGCGCTTCCACGGGCGCCCTCTTGGCCGGCGACAGGGCGAGATTCCGGAACAACGCCTTCTGACTGTCCTCCGGCTTTTCCGGCGCGACCTCCGGCAGGGCGCCCTGCGCCTTCAGTTCCTCGATGCCGCTCCTGATGCTGACGAAATCGTCGACCATTTCTGGGGCGGGCTGCTCGCCCAGCGCCTTCGTCGATCTGCGCAAGAACCAACTCTGTCCGGCAAGCAGGCAAAGGAACACCACGCCGCCGGCCGTTATCCCGTCGAGGGCCGACTGCTTGGCGTATGCAACGATCGCACCGTAGGCAGCGCCACCAGCAAGGGAAATCAGCGACTCTTTCCAGACAGCCCAAAACCTACCCATTCACCCAATTCCACTCATCCAAAGTCACGCCGCGCCGGAAAAAGACCGCCGCCGTACTAACAAACCTCAGCGACGCGACCAAGCGGGGGGCGGGAGAAGATTGGCCACGGCCGAGTTGACGCCGCAGGGCCTGTCCGCTACCCCCTCGCACCCCCGAAGGTTTCGCAAAAAGTGCCCGATTCAGTCGTTCTTCCCGAGCAAGACGCCCGCCTCGCCGGCCACCCCGCTGGCCTGCGGCGGACGTTTGCCATCATTTCCCATCCCGACGCCGGCAAGACGACCCTGACGGAGAAGCTGCTGCTGTTCGGCGGCGCCATCCATGTCGCGGGCGCGGTCAAGGCGCGCGGCGATGCCCGGCGCGCGCGCTCGGACTGGATGAAGATCGAGCAGCAGCGCGGCATCTCGGTCACCACCTCGGTGATGCATTTCGAGTATGGCGGCGCGGTGTTCAACCTGCTCGACACGCCGGGCCACGAGGATTTCAGCGAGGACACCTACCGCACGCTGACGGCCGTCGATTCGGCGGTGATGGTGATCGACGCCGCCAAGGGCATCGAGGCGCGCACCCGCAAGCTGTTCGAGATCTGCCGCCTGCGCGACGTGCCGATCATCACCTTCATCAACAAGATGGACCGCGAGTCCAAGGACCCGATCGAGCTCCTGGACGAGATCGCCTCGACGCTCGCCCTCGACGTGACGCCAATGAGCTGGCCGCAGGGCTCGGGTCAGAATTTCAAGGGCACCTACGATCTCGCCAACAACCGCATGCTGGTGTTCGACACGGCCGACCGCAGCCGCATCGGCGAGCTGATCGAGAACTACACCATTACCGATCCCAAACTCGCCGAGGACGTCGAGCTGGTGCGCGCCGGCTATCCGGCGTTTGATATCGAGTCCTATCGTGCCGGCCATCTGACGCCGGTGTTCTTCGGCAGCGCCTACAATAATTTCGGGGTGCGTGAGCTTTTGGACGCGCTGGCCCAATGGGCGCCGCCGCCCCGGCCGCAGCCGGCCGAGCCGCGGCCGATCGAGCCCACCGAACCCAAGGTCTCGGGCTTCGTGTTCAAGGTCCA
>SCVT01000203.1 GCA_004296815.1 Reyranella sp.
TCACGGCCGACATCACATCGAGGAAACTTTCACACGTTCGCTGCCCGATCGTTTTATGCGCGGCGTACTTGCTTATCTGATGCCGCGTCCCGCGGTCTTCCGCTGGGCCATGGTGCTGGGTCGACTTGCCAAGCCGCTGGCGGGGCTGCTGCCGGCGACCAGCCCCGATCCTGGCGGCGCCACCTTCCTGCGCCGCTTGCGTGCCATGCTCGAGGCGGTGCCCGACCGGATCGCGACGCCATCGCCGGTCGACCGGCCACAGGTCTTTCCGGCGCTCGGCCTGCAGCGCAAGCGCGTGGCGCTGATGCCGGGCTGCGGCCAGCAGGTGCTGGCGCCCGAAGTTAACGAGGCCACGGTGCGGCTGCTGACGCGGCTCGACATCGAAGTGGTGAATGTCGCGGGATCGGGCTGCTGCGGCTCCTCGGTGCTGCATGTCGGCAGGAACGATCAGGCGATCGCGCTCGCCAAGCGCAACATCGAGGCATGGCTGCGCGAGATCGACGGCGCCGGCCTCGACGCCATCGTGATCAATGCCTCGGGCTGCGGCACCACGGTGAAGGACTATGGCCACATGCTGGCCGACGATCCGGTCTGGGCCGAGAAGGCCAAGCAGGTGGCGGCGCTTGCCCGGGACGTGACCGAGATCGTGGCCGAGGTCGGTCTCAGCAATGTGACGCCGCGACCGCTCACCGTCGCCTACCATTCGGCCTGCTCGATGCAGCACGGCCAGAAGCTCACCGAATTGCCGAAGAAGGTGCTGCGCGACGCGGGCTTCGTCGTGAAGGACGTGCCCGAGGGCCATCTCTGCTGCGGCTGGGCCGGCACCTACCAGGTGCTGCAACCCGAGCTGTCGCGCCGCCTGCGCGACCGCAAGGTCGCCAACATCGAGAGCGTGCGGCCCGACGTCATCGCCGCCGGCAACTTCGGCTGCATCGGCAATATCGCTTCGGCCACCGGCATCCCGATGGCCCATACCGTCGAACTGCTCGACTGGGCGACCGGCGGGCCCAAGCCGGCGGCGTTGGGGTAGGAGGCTCCTGGTGTCATCCCGAGCGCAGCGAGGGACCTTTTCTCATGGCCTCAAAGGTCCCTCGGCCATTGGCCTCGGGATGACACGGGGTGTTGTAATGAGGAATGTCTTTCGCTCTTGCCTCGCCGCCCTGCTCGGCCTGATGCTGGGGGCCAACGTCATGGCGCAGAACGCCGGGAGCGGCCCCGTGCTCGATACACTCTTCGCCAAACTGCAGAGCGCTACCGATCCGGTCGCCATCCAGACGCTGGAGGCCGCGATCTGGGAGCAGTGGACCATGGTCCCCGACCAGCAGCAGCGCGCCATGATGCTGCGCGGCATGGCCGAGATGCAGCAGCAGCAGTTCAAAGCTTCGGTCGAGACCTACACCCAGTTGATCGAGATCGCGCCCGACCTCTCGGAGGCCTGGAACAAGCGCGCCACGGTCCATTGGCTGATGGGCAACTTCAAGGCCTCGCTCGCCGACATCTGCGAGACGGTGAAGCGCGAGCCGCGTCACTTCGGGGCCTATTCCGGCCTCGGCATGATCCGCGCCGAGATGGGCGAGAACGCCCGTGCGGTCGCGGCCTTCGAGCTGGCGCGCAAATGGAACCCGCACATCGTCGGCATCGATGGCGAGATCGAGCGGCTGAAGGCGATGGGCGGCGACGTGCCGGCCGATCCGCTGGGCTGCGGCCGCCTGTCGTCGTGATCACGTGCTGGCAGTGCATGCATCGTGAGCGAAAAAATAGTTCGACAGGTTCAGCAGGTCCTGGCATGATTTTTCTGTAGGCTGGCGCTTTCCGCGTCGGCCTTTTTCGTTCCGGCAAAGACCTCCCGTGGCCGCCCACGGGCATGCGCCAAGAGCGCCAGGTCGCCGCCGCGGGTCCTGACCCGTGGGTTAGCACAACGATGAGCCAGCGCCTCCCTCAAGCCGATCGTCCGTCGGGAGGTGCTATCAATGCCGTCGGTCAACCGACGCAACGGCCTCCGCCCGATTTCAGACGGCCGATCGAATGAGAAAACCAAGGTCCACGGCAGGGAGCCGCGGACAACTTCGCGGACAACACGCGTTACATTTGGGTGTCCACTTTGTCCGCGGTAGACTCCCGTAAATTCAGCCTTCCAGGCGGTTGTGGAGCTGAAATTCGCCCTGGGGACTTTGTTCCCCAACCGGGCGCACGAATGCACAAGTCAGGGTAATGGAACGTGACGCGTCGTGGTCCTTGCCGATCTGCAGGAGCAGGGGCAAAGTCGCGTCACGTTTCAGTGTCGGGAGTTGAGTGATGGCGAGGTTGTATGTCGGCGGTCGTCTGTTCGACGGCGAGAAGGTCCTGGACGGGCAGGCGGTCCTGGAAGAGGGCGGCACGGTCAAGCGCGTGGCGCCCGCGGCCGAGTTCGCGGGCTTCGCCGGCGAGCGGGTCGATACCTCCGGCGGCACGCT
>SCVT01000204.1 GCA_004296815.1 Reyranella sp.
CTCGATGCGCGGGATCGAGCCCAGGAGACCGATCGTGTAGGGGTGCTGCGGATCGGCGAACAGCGCATCGACCGGCGCGCTTTCCACGATCTTGCCGGCGTACATCACGACCACCTCGTCGGCGATCTCGGCGATCACGCCGAGGTCGTGGGTGATGATCAGGACCGCCATGCCGAGCCGCCTCTGCAGGTCCTGCAGGAGGTCCAGGATCTGCGCCTGGATCGTGACGTCGAGCGCTGTCGTGGGCTCGTCGGCGATCAGCAAGGTCGGCTCGCAGCTGAGCGCCATGGCGATCATGACGCGCTGGCGCATGCCGCCCGACAGCCGGTGCGGATAGTCGTCGACCCGCTGCGCCGCCGAGGGGATGCGCACCAGGTCGAGCATCTCGATCGCCCGCTTCTTGGCGGCCGCCGGCGACATCGTCGTGTGCGCCAGGATCGCCTCGACGATCTGCTGCCCGATCGTGTGCACCGGGTTCAGCGAGGTCATCGGCTCCTGGAAGATCATCGACATCTTGCCGCCGCGCAGCTTGCGGCGTTCGTCGGCCGAGAGGCCGAGCACGTCGCGACCGTCGAAGCGGATCGCGTCCGCCTCGACGATGCCCGGCGGGGTCGCCACCAGGCCCATGACCGAGAGCGACGTCACGCTCTTGCCGCAGCCCGATTCGCCCACCAGGCCGACGGTGCGGCCGCGGTCGACGGAGAAGTCGATGCCATCGACCGCGCGAAACAGGCCGCGGTCGGTGTGGAAGTGGGTCCTGAGACCGCGGACCTCGAGGAGCTTTTCCATCAGAAGGAGTAATCCAGCCCCTTGTAGAAAGTGTTCTGGTAGAGCATGTGCGGCCGCACGCCCTTCAGCTTCTTGGTGCTGGTCGTGAACATCGCGATGTTCATCACCGGCATCCAGAGATGCTCCTCGGTGACCCTCTGCTGGGCGAGCGCGTAGTATTTAGCGCGGTCGGCGTCGGTCAGCGAGGCGCGGCCCATCTTCAGGTACTCGTCGGTCTTTTCGTCCTTCCAGTTCATCCGGTTGGGTGCCGGGATGTTCTTGGAGTCGAAGTAGAAGTTCAGCAGGTCGCCGGCCGACATGTACGGGAAGGTCACCGTCCAAAGCTCGTAGTCCTGCTCGCTCATCTTGGAGAAGGCGATGGTCGAGTCGAAGCCCTGGACCTTCCAGTCGATGCCGATCTGGCGCATGTAGCCCTGGATCGCCTCGGACACGCGTCCGAAGTAGGCGACCTGCGTGAAGTAGACCTTGGGCGCGAGCTTCACGCCGTCCTTCTCGCGGATGCCGTCGGAGCCGACCTTCCAGCCGGCCTCGTCCAGCAGCTTCTTGGCGCGCTCGACATCCTCCTTGATGATGGTCTTGGTCGACTCGGCGAAGTCGAGCGACTTGGGATCGATGAAGGTGTAGGCCGGGTCGGCGTTGCCCAGCATGATGCCCTTCACGATGTCGGCCCGCTTGATGGCGATGTTCATCGCCTCGCGCACGCGCTTGTCGGACACCATCGGGCGGTTCGACTTGTAGCCGTAGTACATGAGCTGGAAGTTGGGCGTCGCCTCCTGGACGTTGAGGTTGGGCGAGGCCTTGACCTGCTGGATGAACTGCAGCGGGATCTGATGGGTGACGTCGAACTGGCCGCCCAGCATGGCGGCGACGCGGCTCGCATCCTCCGGCACGATCTTGATCGAGAGCTTCTCGAACTTCACCGGCCCCTTGTTCTGGTACATCGAGGGGCCCCACTTGTAGGCGTCGTGGCGCTTCAGCACGATCTCGGTGCGCGGCGTCCATGACTCGAAGCACCACGGCCCGGTGCCGTCGGCCGCCTTGACGCCGTAGTCCTTGCCCAGCGACTCGACACTCTCCTTGTTGTGGATAGCCGTCGTGAACATGGTGAGGTTGAGCAGCAGGTCGGAGAAGGGCTCGTTGAGCTCGTACTCGACCGTGTACTTGTCCTTGGCGCGGATGTCCTTGAGGTTGCCGGCGCGCCAGGCGAGCGGCGCCTTGAGCTCCGGGCTCACCAGCCGCTTGAAGGAGTAGACGACGTCGTCGGCGGTGAACTTCTTGCCGCTGCAGAAGCTCACATCATCGCGCAGGTTGAACGTGTAGAGCTTGCCGTCGGGGGTCACCGTCCACGATTTGGCGAGGTAGGGGATCGGCGTCTTGCCGTCCCAATCCATCGCGACCAGCGTGTCCTGGAACATGTTGACGATGTCGGAGGTCGGCGACCAGGTCGTGCGCTGGCCGTCATAGTGCGGCGCGTCGAGCGACTTCATCATCCGCAACGTCTGGGCTTCCGCGACCGCGGACGTCCCGACAAGACCAAGCGACGCTACAACGCACGTGAAGATGTTACGCATTGTCGTTCCCTCGCCTCCGATTGGATTTCAGAAAGTCGCGTCGAGTCCTTTGTAGAAGGTGTTCTGGTAGAGCATGTGCGGTCGCGCGCCCTTGAGCTTCTTGTTCACGACCTCGTCCATGTTGATGTTCAGCACCGGGATCCAGAGGTGCTCGCGCATCACCTTCTGCTGCACCATCGCGTAGTACTTGGCGCGGTCGGCCTCGGTCAGCGCGGCACGTCCCAGCTTCAGCCACTCGTCGGTCTCGGCGTCCTTCCAGTTCATGCGGTTGGGCGTCGGGATGTTCTTGGAGTCGAAGTAGATGTTCATCAGGTCGCCGGCCGAGAGGTAGGGCACGGTGACCGACCAGATCTCGTAGTCCTGCTCGGCCATCTTGGCCGCCGCGATGGTCGAGTCCCACGGCTGGAGCTGCCAGCCGACGCCGATACGGCGCAGGTAACCCTGGATCGCCTCGGCGACGCGCGCGGAGTTGGCGTTGGCGGTGTAGTAGACCTTGGGCTGCAGCTTGACGCCGTCCTTCTCGCGCACGCCGTCGGCGCCCGGCTTCCATCCCGCCTCGTCGAGCAGCTTCTTGGCGCGCTCGACATCCTCCTTCACGATCTCCGCCGTCTTGGCGTCGTGGTCGAGCGCTTCCTTGTCGACGATGGTGAAGGCCGGGTCGGCATTGCCGAGCAGGATGCCCTTGGCGATCGCGGCCCGATCGATGGCGATGCTCATGGCCTCGCGCACGCGCTTGTCCGCCACCATCGGCCGTGTCGTCTTGAAGCCGAAGTAGAGGAGCTGGAAGTTCGGCTTGGCCGGATGGACCTGCAGCATCGGCGCGGTGCGCGCCTGCGAGATGAACTGCGCCGGGAATTGGTGGGTGACGTCGAAAGTGCCCGACATCATCGCCGCCACGCGGCTCGAATCCTCCGGCACGATCTTGATGACCAGCCGCTCGAACTTCACCGGCCCCTTGTTCTGGTACATCGAGGGGCCCCACTTGTAGGCGTCGTGCCGCTTCAGCACGATCTGGGTGCGCGGCTGCCAGCTCTCGAAGCACCACGGTCCCGTTCCGTCGGCGCCCTTGATGCCGTAGTCCTTGCCCAGCGCCTCGACGCTCTCCTTGTTGTGGATCACGTTGGTGAACATGGTGAGCTGCAGCAGCAGCTCGGAGAAGGGCTCGATCAGCTCGTATTCCAGCGTGTGGGGATCGGGCGCGCGCAGCTCCTTGATCTCGCCGGCACGCCAGGCATAGGGGCCCTTGATCTCCGGGCTCTTCAGCCGCTTGAAGGAATAGATCACGTCGTCGGCGGTGAACTTCTTGCCGCTGCAGAATTGTACGTCGTCGCGCAGCTTGAAGGTGTAGAGCTTGCCGTCGGGGCTGACGGTCCACGACTTGGCGAGATAGGGGATCGGCGTGCGGCCGTCCCAGTCGAGCGCCACCAGCGTGTCCTGGAACATGTTCACGATGTCGGAGGTCGGCCCCCATGTCGTGCGCTGCGCGTCGTAGTGCGGCGCATCGATCGACTTCATCATGTTCAGGGTCTGCGCAGAAGCAGGGCAAGCGATACTCAACGCGAACGCTGCACTCAGAACGAATCTGATCATGTCTGCAGCCTCGGATCGAGGACGTCGCGGAGTGCGTCGCCCAGAAGGTTGGCCGCCAGCACGATGACGAAGATCGCGAAGCTCGGGATCGTCGCGATGTGCGGCGCCATGAAGAGGAAGTCGCGGCCCTGTGCGGCCATCATGCCGAGCTCAGCGGTCGGCGGCTGCGCGCCCATGCCGAGGAAGCCGAGCGCCGAGCCGATCAGGATGATCTGGCCGAAGCGCAGGGTGAGAAAGACGAAGATGGTGGAGATGCAGTTCAGTGTCAGGTAGCGCCAGATCAAGGTGCGGTCCGAGACGCCGACGGCACGGCCCGCCTCCATGAACTCCTGGCCCATGACGCCCACCGCCGCGCCACGCGCCACGCGCGCCACGTCGGGCACGGTGGCGACGACCAGCGCGATCACCACGGCGGTGAGGCCGGCGCCGAAGATCGCCGCCACCGCGAGCCCGATCAGGATCGCCGGGAAAGCGAGCATCACGTCGACCAGGCGCATGATCCAGCCGTCGGCCCGCGGGTAGTAGGCCGCGAGGATGCCGAGCACGCCGCCCAGCGCGCCGCCGATGATCACGCCGACCAGCCCCAGCATCAGCGTGTTGCGCGTGCCGTAGATGACGCGGCTCAGTATGTCGCGGCCGGTATTGTCGGTGCCGAACCAGTGCTGCTCGTTCGGCGGCTGCATCACCTTGGTGAGGTCGGTGAGGTAGGGATCGTAGGGGGACACGAGCGGCGCGAAGATCGCGGCCAGCCCGATCAAGGTCAGGATGATCGTGGCCGCCGCGGCGACCTTGTCACGCGCCAGCCGGCGCAGCACGCCGGTGCGCGAGAGAACGCCGGTTTCTTCGACGGTGGCTGCGGGCGCGTTGAGGGCTTCGACGCTCATGACCGCTGCACCCTGGGATCAAGGTAAACGTAGAGGATGTCGACGATCAGGTTGATCGACAGGAACGCGATCGCGAGGATCATGATCGCGCCCTGGGCGGTCGGGAAATCGCTCGACACGATGGCGCCGACCGCGAGGCGCCCGACACCGGGCCAGGAGAACATCGTCTCGGTGACGACGGCGCCGCCCAGCAGGAACGCTGCCTGCAGGCCGATTAGCGTCACGACCGGGATCAGCGCGTTGCGCAGCGCGTGATGGACGATCACGACCGTCTCGCGCAGACCCTTGGCGCGCGCGGTCCGCACGAAATCGGCGCCCAGCACCTCGAGCACCGCGGTGCGCGTCAGCCGCGCGATCGGCCCGATCAGTACGCTGCCGAGCGTGAGTGCTGGCAGGACGAGGCTCGGCAGGCCGCCGTCCCAGATCGGACCGGTGCGGCCGGTGAAGGGGAACAGGCCCCACTTGAAGCCCATGTACTGGATCAGGATCAGGCCGATGAAGAACACCGGCATCGACACACCCGCGACCGAGAAGGCCATGATGATGCGGTCGACGATCGAGCCGCGCTTCACGGCGGCGAGCGTGCCCAAGGTCAGGCCGAACGGCACGGCGATGATCATGCCGCCCAGCATCAGCTCGACGGTCGGGCCGATGGTGAGTGCCAGCTCCTCGCTCACCATCTTGTTGGAGATGATCGAGCGGCCGAGGTCGCCGTGCAGCACGCGGCCGATATACTCGAGGAACTGGATGGGGATCGGCCGATCGAGGCCGAGCTCGAGGCGGATCGCGGCGATCGTCTCGGCCTTGGCGTCGGGGCCCGCGATGATCATCGCCGGATCGGCGGGCACCACCTGCAGGAGACAGAAGCAAAGGAAGAGGACCCCGAGCAGCGCGGGGAACGAGACCAGCAGGCGGTGGACGATCTGTCTTCCCATACGCCGTCCTCGGACCGAAGGCGGCCAAGGCGGAACGCGCCGGCGCTACACCGACGTGTCTCTAGACGTTCCTTCCCTGGCGGTCGCGCTTTCGGTCAACCGTGCGCGACCTTGCTTATGCACGAATGATGCATGCGATCCTGCGCAATGTCACGCCCACCCGCCGGCGTGAGGAAGAACGTGTCCGGTGATGAAGCCTGCAGCGTCGGAGCAGAGAAAGCAGATCGTCGCGCCGAGCTCGTCTGACTTGCCCAACCTGCCAAGCGGAATTTGCGCGGTCATCTTGGCCATGGCTTCGCTGTTGGCGAGCAGCGCTGGCGGGAAGTAGTCGGGGTTCTCGACATAGTTCGAGCCGACGGCGTTCACGGTGATGCCGTCGCGGCCGAGTTCCTTGGCGAGCGAGGAGACCAGTCCGTTCGCCGCGGCGCGCGCCGAGACATAGGGCGCGTAGTTGGCGATGCCGCGCAGAGGCGCCGCCGAGGAGACGAACACGATGCGCCCCGACTTGCGCTTGCGCATCGAGGGCGCCACCAGCTGGGTCAGGCGGAGCGGTGCAACGGCCATCGCTTCGAGCGCATCGCGATAGTCCTCCATGCGCGCTTCGGCGAGCGGCGCACGCAAGGCGGGGTAGGCGTCGTTGTTCACCAGGGCATCGATGTGGCCGTGCCGCTTCAGCGCCAGCTCGACCATGGTGGCGGGCTCGATCGCCGACAAGGCGTGGGCGCCCTGGAACTGGGTCTCGTACTTCCGTCGGGCGCTCGGGGCCTCGAACGAGGGATCGTGCGCCAGAACGGTGGCGCCCTGGGCCAAAGCGACCCGTGTGGTGCCATGGCCTGCGAATTTCTCGACGTTGGTGATCAAAATCACCCGGTCTTTCAGCGGCATGGCGATTCCTCTAGGTTGCGGCCCCATGAGCCGACCTTCCTCAGACGGCCCCGAGTCCGGGGTCGATCCTAGCGCAAGCGCCTCGTTCGGCTACCGCGACGTGCCGGCGGCCGAAAAGGCCGGGATGGTGCGCGAGGTCTTCGCCAGCGTAGCGCCGCGCTACGACCTGATGAACGACCTGATGTCGGCGGGCGTCCACCGGCTCTGGAAGAACACCATGGTCGACCGGGTGAATCCGCGGCCCGGCGAGCGCCTGCTCGACGTGGCGGGCGGCACCGGCGACATCGCCTTCCGGCTGCTGAAGAAGCAGGGCGAGCGGCCCGACGTCACGGTCTGCGACATCAACCCGGCGATGCTCGAGGTCGGCCGCGACCGTGCGGTCGACCGCGGCCTGCTGCAGGGCCTCACCTGGACGACCGGCGATGCCGAGACGCTGCCGTTCCCCGACCGCTCGTTCGACGCCTATACGATCGCCTTCGGCCTGCGCAACGTCACCGACATCGACAAGGCGCTGGCCGATGCCTGGCGCGTGCTGAAGCCGGGCGGCCGCTTCTACTGCCTCGAGTTCAGCAAGGTGACGTCGGCGCCGATCGCCCGCGCCTACGACGCCTACTCGGAGCGCGCGCTGCCGTTCTTCGGGAAGCTCGTGGCCAAGGATGCCGACTCCTATCGCTACCTGCACGAAAGCATCCGCCGCTTCCCGCCGCAGCGCGAGCTGGCGGCGCGCATGCGCAAGGTGGGTTTCGCCAACGTCGCCTGGCGCGACATGTCGCTCGGCGTCGTGGCGCTCCACTCGGGCTGGCGCATCTAGATGTTCCGCGCCCTCCGCAACGGCTGGCGCCTGCTGCGCATGGCGCTGAGCTTCGCCCGCCACGACGCGCTCTTCCCGCTGGAGACGCTGGGCATCGCGCCGGCGTTGATCGCCTGGGCGCGGCTGGTCGCGCGGCGTCGCGATCCGCGCCGACCCGGCGAGCGTCTGGCCGCCGCGCTGCAGGAGATGGGGCCGTCCTTCATCAAGCTCGGCCAGGCGCTGTCGACCCGCGCCGACCTTTTGAGCGAAGGTGTCGCTGCAGATCTCGCGCGGCTGCAGGACCATCTGCCGGCGTTTCCGGGGGCGGAGGCGCGCCGCATCATCGAGGCCGAGCTCGGCCAGCCGATCGACACGATCTTCACAAGCTTCGACGATGTGCCCATCGCCGCCGCGTCGATCGCGCAGGTGCACTTCGCCGTCACGACCGACGGACGCGACGTTGCGGTCAAGGTGCTGCGGCCGAACATCGAGAAGGCCTTCGAGCGCGATCTCGATCTCTTCTACTGGATGGCCGAGCTGGTCGAGCGCACGCAGCCGCGCTTCCGCCGCCTGAAGCCCGTCGAATCGGTGCGTGCCTTCGCCGACGTGGTGCGGGTCGAGATGGACCTGCGCATGGAGGCTGCGGCAGCCGAGGAGCTGGGCGAAAACTTCGAGGACGATCCCAGCTACCGCGCCCCGAAGATCGACTGGGACCGCACCGCCGAGCGTGTGATGACGCAGGAGCGGGTCGACGGCACCCCGATCGGCGACCGCGAGGCCATCGTCGCCGCCGGCCACGATCCCGACCTCGTCATGAAGAAGTGCGCCGAGGCCTTCTTCTATCAAGTCTTCCGCGATGGCTTCTTCCACGCCGACATGCACGGCGGCAACGCCTTCGTCGATCGCGAGGGCCGCATCGTGCCGGTCGACTTCGGCATCATGGGCCGCGTCGACGAGGACACGCGCGGCTACCTCGCCGAGCTGCTGGTCGCCTTCCTGCGCCGCGACTACCGCGCCGTCGCCGAGGTCCAGTTCCGCGCGGGCTACGTGCCGCCCGACCAGTCGGTCGAGACCTTCGCACAGGCCTGCCGCTCGATCGGCGAACCGATCTTCGGCAAGCCCAGCCACCAGATATCGATCGCCCGCCTGCTGGCGCAGATGCTGCGCGTCACCGAGCAGTTCGAGATGGCGGTGCAGCCGCAGCTCCTGCTGCTGCAGAAGACCATGCTGATGGCCGAGGGCATGGGCACCAAGCTGAACCCGCACGTGAACATCTGGGAGCTGGCGCGGCCGCTGATCGAGGACTGGATGCGCACCCATTTCGGCCCGCGCGCCACCGTGAGCCGTGCCACTGAGGATCTGGTGCAGGGGCTGCGTCGCCTGCCGCGCCTGATCGACAGCCTGCACCTCGTGGCCGAGCACGAGCGCCGCAAGGCCGAGCGCGACGCCAACCAGCCACCGGTGCCGGGTCGCCTGTGGCGTCCGCGCTTCGCGGAGCTTATCGCCGTGCTCGCGCTGCTGGCCGCCATCGCCGCCTGGTGGCACTGACCCGTGCCGACCGACCAGATCGTCATCGGGCTGGCGGTCTTCCTGCTGGCTGGAGCGGTCAAGGGGCTGGTGGGCCTCGGCCTGCCGGCCATCTCCATCGCGCTGATGTCGCTCTTCCTGCCGCTGCCGGAGGCGATCGCGCTGATCACGCTGCCCACCATCGTCACCAACATCTGGCAGGCGGCGGTCGGTGGGAACTTCTGGCGTATCGTGCGGCGGCAGTGGCCGCTGATCCTGCCGCTCACCGTCGTCCTCTATCTCACCATCTGGCTGATCGGCCAGAAGGGACCGGGCTGGGCGTTCCTGGTGCTGGGCACCGTGCTGATCGTCTACAGCTCCCTGGGCCTCTTCCGCATCCGGCTGCACATCCACGCCGACCTCGAGAAGCCGTTGGCGCCGGTGATCGGCGTGGTCTCGGGCTTCGTCGCGGGCCTGGTCGGGGTGCCCATCATCCCCCTGATGCCCTATCTGCAGGGCCTCGACGTCAAGCCGTCGGAACTGGTCCAGACGCTAGGCGTCGTGCTCTGCGCCACCTCGATCACGCTCACCGCCTCCTTGCTGTTCTTCGGCCTGCTGGACGGGCCGCGCGCCGCCGTCTCGGCCGCCGCGGTGGTGCCCGCCCTGGGCGGCATGTGGCTCGGCCAGCAGGTCCGTTCGCGGCTCTCGGTCGAGCAGTTCCGCCTGGCCGTGTTCTGGGCGCTGCTGTTGACCGGGCTCTATACTGTCGCCACCCGGCTCTTGTGATATTCTGGACGGCATGTTGCACGGCAAGCGGATCCTGCTGATCGTCGCGGGCGGCATCGCGGCCTTCAAGTCGCTGGAGCTCATCCGGCGGCTCAGGGAGCGCGGCGCCTCGGTGCGCTGCGTGCTCACCGACGCCGGTGCCAAGTTCGTGACGCCGCTCTCGCTGCAGGCCCTGTCAGAGGACAAGGTCTACGGCGACATGTTCTCGCTGACCGACGAAAGCGAGATGGGCCACATCCAGCTTTCGCGCGACGCCGACCTGCTGGTCGTGGCGCCCGCCACGGCGAACATTCTCGCGCGCATGGCCGGCGGCCTCGCCGACGATCTCGCGGCAACCGTGCTGCTCGCGACCGACAAGCCCGTGCTGGCCGCACCGGCGATGAACGTCCGCATGTGGACGCACGCCGCGACCGTGGCCAACGTCGAGACGCTGAAGAAGCGCGGCGTGACCTTCATCGGTCCCAACGACGGTGCCATGGCGTGCAACGAGCACGGCCCCGGCCGCATGTCGGAGCCCGAGGAGATCGTCGCGGCGATCGAGGCGATGCTGGTGCGCGAGCGGCCGCTGAAGGGTAAGCGCGCGCTGGTGACGTCCGGCCCGACGCGCGAGGCGCTCGATCCGGTGCGCTACATCTCCAATCATTCCTCGGGCAAGCAGGGCCATGCCATCGCGGCGGCACTGGCCGAGCTCGGCGCCGAGGTGACCCTGGTGAGCGGCCCGGTGTCCGTTCCCGATCCGCGCGGCGTGAAGGTCGCGCGTGTGGAGTCGGCGGACCAGATGCTGGCGGCCTGCCTCGCCGCGGGATCGATCGATGTCGCCGTCTGCGCAGCGGCGGTCGCGGACTGGAAGGCGGCCAATCCGGCCGCGGGCAAGATCAAGAAGAAGGCGGGCGCAGCGCCGCCGGCACTCGAGCTCGCGCCCAACCCCGACATTCTCGCCACACTCGCCAAGCGCGGGCCGAAGCGGCCGGCGCTGGTGGTGGGCTTCGCGGCCGAGACTGACAATCTCGTGGCCAACGCCGTCGACAAGCGCACGCGCAAGGGCTGCGACTGGATCGTCGCCAACGACGTGTCGCCGGCGACGGGGACGTTCGGAGGGGACCGCAACACGGTCCATCTGGTGACGTCCCGGGGCGTCGAGAGCTGGCCGCCGCTCGGCAAGACCGACGTGGCGACCCGGCTGGCGGCCAGGGTGGCGTTGCATTTCGCAGAGGCAGGCAAGGCGGCAGCGGCGGAGTGAACGCCGCGACGGCGTAGAGGGGAAGATCGGGGGGCGGATGAAGGGCGTCGAAAGCATCGAGATCGAAGTGGTGCGGCTACCACATGGCCGCGACCTGCAGCTCCCGGATTATGCGACGGCCTCGGCGGCCGGCGCCGACCTGCTCGCCGCCATCGACGCCGACATCGAGCTCGGGCCGCTCGAACGCAAGATCGTGCCGACCGGCATCTCGCTCGCCCTACCGGTGGGCTTCGAGGCCCAGGTGCGGCCGCGCTCCGGCCTGGCGGCCAAGCACGGCGTCACCGTGGCCAACGCGCCCGGCACCATCGACGCCGACTATCGCGGCGAGGTCGGGGTCATCCTGATCAACCTCGGCAAGGAGCCGTTCCGCATCGAGCGCGGCATGCGAATTGCACAGCTCGTCATTGCCCGCCATGCGCGGGCCGTCTGGCGGGAGGTTTCCAGCCTCGACGAGACGGCGCGCGGTGCCGGCGGGTTCGGATCGACCGGCGTGAAGAGGGCCTGAGAGGACAAGGACGGGGATGCCTCGGCTCAGCAAGAAGACCATGTTCGCCATCGAGGCCGTCCTCGATGTGGCGTTCCATGTCGGCGAGCACCCGGTGCGCAGCGGCGACATCACCGAGCGCCAGCGCATTCCCAAGCGCTATCTCGAGCAGGTCCTGCAGCACCTGGTGCGGGCCGGCATCCTGAGCGGCAAGAGAGGTCCGCGTGGCGGCTATCGCCTCGGCCGCGACAGAAGCACCATCACCTTGGGCGAGGTCGTGAGGGTCGTGCGAAATCTCGAGGTCGAGACCGAGCCCAGCGACCCATCGATCGGCTCGCCGCTGGCGCACGAGGTCGTGTGGCCGCTCTGGGAAAAGCTGCGCGAGGACATGATGAAGCAGCTCGACGACATCACGATCGAGGACCTCTGCCAGAAGGCGCGGTCCAAGGGCCTCAACGTTTCGGCAAAGCCGCACGCAGGCCACGCCTCGATCTGATATACAGCTCCCCGGTTTCAATCCGGAGGAGATGACGATGGCGAAAGCCAAGGCCCAGAAAGCCA